>JACMMK010000271.1 GCA_014379045.1 Burkholderiales bacterium | reverse complement strand
TCGCTGTCGTGTACATCGGTCTGGTCGCGCTGGTGCAGACCGACATGAAGAAGCTGATCGCGTATTCGTCGATCGCGCACATGGGCTTCGTGACGCTGGGCATCTTCCTGTTCAACGCGCTCGGCATCGAGGGCGCGGTGGTGCAGATGATCTCTCACGGGTTCGTTTCGGGCGCGCTGTTCCTGTGCGTGGGCGTGCTCTACGATCGCATGCACAGTCGTGCTATCGCCGACTATGGGGGAGTCGCCAACACGATGCCGACCTTCGCCGCGTTGTTCATGCTGTTCGCGATGGCCAATGCCGGATTGCCCGGCACGAGCGGCTTCGTCGGCGAGTTCATGGTGATCATGGCCGCGATCGAGGGAAGCTTCTGGGTCGCATTCCTGGCGGCGACGACGATGCTCTTCGGCGCGGCGTATACGCTGTGGATGTACAAGCGGGTGATGTTCGGCGAGATCGCCAGCGAGGCAGTCGCTGGGTTGAAGGATCTCTCCGCACGTGAATCCCTGGTGCTCGGCCTGCTCGCGATCGCGGTGCTGGCGATGGGTGTCTATCCGCTGCCTTTCACCGACGTGCTGCACACGTCGGTCAACGATCTGCTCGCCCACGTCGCGCAGAGCAAATTGCCGTCACGCTGAGATGAACATCCCGATTCCCGACTTCGCCCCGGCGGCAACCGAGATTTTCCTTCTCGCAGCAGCGTGCATGGTGCTGTTGATCGACCTGTTCGTCAGCGACGAACGCCGCTGGATCACGCATGCGGCGACGCAGCTGACGCTCGCCGGGTGTGCAGCGATCCTGATCGTCACCGCCACCCCGAATGTCACCTACACGTTCAGCGTGATGTTCGTCGACGACGCAATGTCCGACGCACTGAAGCTGATGATCCTGGTGACGGTGTCGGTGCTGCTGGTCTACTCGCGTCGCTATCTGATCGACCGCGGCATGTTCCGCGGCGAGTTCTTCACGCTCACGCTGTTCGGCGTACTGGGTATGATGGTGATGGTGTCGGCCAATCATTTCATCACGCTCTATCTGGGTCTCGAGCTGCTGTCGCTGTCGCTGTACGCGATGATCGCGCTTCAGCGCGACTCGTCGGTGGCCACCGAGGCGGCGATGAAGTACTTCATCCTCGGCGCGCTCGCCTCCGGCATGCTGCTCTACGGGATGTCGATGATCTACGGCGCGACCGGTTCGCTGCAGGTGACCGATATCGCGGGCATCATCAACAGCGGCCAGGGAAACCGCACGGTACTGGTGTTCGGACTCGTGTTCGTCGTTGCGGGGCTGGGGTTCAAGCTCGGCGTCGTGCCGTTCCACATGTGGGTGCCCGACGTGTACCACGGCGCGCCCACGGCGGTGACGCTGCTGATCAGCTCGGCGCCGAAGATCGCGGCGTTCGCGTTTTTCATGCGCATACTGGGCGAGGCGTTGGAAGGGTTGGCGCCTGACTGGCGCAGCATGCTGATCGTGATGGCGGTGCTGTCGCTTGCGCTCGGCAACATCGCCGCGATCGCGCAGACCAATCTGAAGCGGATGCTCGCCTACTCGAGCATCTCGCACATGGGCTTTCTGCTCCTCGGCATCCTCGCCGGCACCACACTCGGCTTCGGCGCCGCGATGTTCTATGTCGCGTCGTACGTACTGATGAATCTGGGTACGTTCGGGATGATCCTCCTGCTCGCGCGCGAGGGATTCGAAGCCGACCAGCTCGACGATTACCGCGGGCTCGCGAAGCGTGAGCCGTGGTACGCATTCATGATGATGCTGCTGATGTTCTCGATGGCCGGTCTGCCGCCGACGATCGGCTTCTATGCCAAGTTCTCGGTGCTCGCCGCCGTCGTCAACATCGATCTGGTCTGGCTCGCCGTGTTCGCGGTCGTCATGTCGCTGATCGGCGCCTTCTACTACCTGCGCATCGTCAAACTGATGTACTTCGACGAGCCGGTCGAATTCACGCCGATCGTGCTCGGCGCGGACGCGCGCGCGGTGATGTCGGTGAACGGACTGGCCGTGCTGGCGCTCGGCATTCTGCCGCAGCCGCTGATGGCATGGTGCCTGCTCGCGATCGAACGCTCGATATGATCGTGCGGGGGCGGTACGCGCTGGAAGGCGGCTGCCGATGACCGACGCTGCGCCCCCGGTGTCGGAGTTCGCCGAGAGCGCCATCGAATCGACGGTTGTATTCGGGGGCGCATTGCTCGAGGTGCGGCGCGATCTCGTGCGGCTGCCCGATGGCCGCGAGGCGACGCGCGAATACATCCGGCACCCCGGCGCCGCGATCATTCTGCCGATGCTCGACGACGAGCGCGTCGTGATGGTGCGCCAGTACCGCTATCCGGTGGCGCACGAGACGCTCGAGTTTCCCGCGGGCAAGATCGACGCGGGCGAGTCCACGCGCGTCACGGCCGAGCGCGAGCTGCTCGAAGAGACCGGCTACCGTGCCACCCACCTCGAGTTCGCGTTTGCCGTCCATCCGTGTGTCGGGTATGCCGACGAGCGGATCGACTTCTATCTGGCGACCGGGCTGGTCCATGTCGGCCACCCCGGCGAAGACGGCGAGTTCCTGGCCGCCGAGATCGTCCTGCTTAGCGAACTGCTTCGACGCGTGGACACTGGCACGTCGACCGAGGCGAAGACGATGATCGGCGCCTACTGGCTCGCGCGGCGCGCGGCCAATCGACGCTAGCAGACCGTGAAAGCCGATCTACCTCGGCCCTTCAGAATGCGTAGTTGACCTGTGCCGACAGGATGTTCACGTTGTTCGAGTAACTGCCGACCAGGTTGCCAGCCTGGCCTGCGGCAGTACCGCGCAGGTCGGAGACCGATGGATCGCTCACGAACAGGTACGCATACCCTGCATCGATCGACATCGCGCGACTGAGCGCGTAGCGCGCACCGAAGGCAAGCCAGGTACGGCTGCCGTCGGGAACACGCGCGGCGCGCAGGGTGTCGCCGACCGGGGTCTGATCGTAGGCCACCCCGAAGCGCAGCATGAGTTCCGGTGACCAGCGATAGTTCGCGCCGGCCGACCAGCGCCACGTGTCGCGCCATTCCTGCGGCTGGTTCTGCACGATCGCCTGGGTATCGCTGCGAATGATCAGCAGGCGTTGGAAGCTGCTCCATTGCGTCCAGCTTGCATCGAGCAGGACGTCCCAGCGATCGTTGAGGCGGGTGAAGCTCGACAGCGAGAACGAGGCGGGCAGCTTGAGGTCCGCAGTGATCGACCCGGCCGAGACAACCGTTCTGGCTGCGTTGGTCACCGATACGTGGCCATCGAGCGTGTGTCCGATGCTGCTTCGATAGGCGGCGCCGACGCGGGTAGCTGGCGTGACCTGCACCAGGATGCCGCCGTTGAAACCGATGTTCGTGTCGTGCGCCTTTACCGTTGCGCGGCCGTCGCCTGTGCCCAGATTGGCGGCGTTGGTCAACGTCGCATCGGCGCGCTGGATGCTGATGCCCGCGCCCAGCGATACGGTGTCCCCGATCCGATACGCCACCGACGGATTGATATTGACCGTGCGCACCTCGGATTTCAGTGCGTGATAGCGTCCGATCCAACCCGCCTCGTAGTCGGTCTTGAGGCCGAAGGGCGCGTTGATGCCGACGCCCAGGCGCAGGCGGTCCGATACCGCCCAGGTCGCGAAGTTGTTCGGGATGAAGGCGAGCCCGCTTGCATCGCCCCCATCGTTGCCCAGCGGTTGTCCGGCCGGCGGTTGCGAACCGCGATCGACGAACTTGGTCGAGGGCCGGATCAGATGCCCGGCGAGCACGACCTGGCGCTGAGGCAGGAACATCATTCCCGCAGGATTGAAGTAGATCGTGCTCGCGTCCTCGGCCGAAGCCGCCACGCCCGCGTAAGCGGTACCGATCGACGCACCCGAATTCTCGATCAAGGCGAAGGCCGAGGCCTGCGCGGATCGCACTGTCGGCTGCAGCAGTATCGCCAGTGCGCAGCCGCACGCGATCGCCCTGGCGGTTGCGAAGCGTCGTGCCGCCGCCAGGGCCGCTGCCCCCGCGAGCGTGAGAGGCAGAGCCCGTCGATGCCTCGAACGCGATGCGTGGATGCAGAACGCGTCCTCTGCTGCCTGACTCATCCAGTTCTCCCTGGTACGCAAGGTCAATGGTTTCGGAATGCTGTCGCTCGCAAGCCGCGATGGCCGACGTGAGCGCGCGCGAAGGATACGCGCGGATTCCCCCGCCGCCAATCCTCGGCGCAGTTGGCTGTGCTGGCGCCGACCGGCAGCGCACCGACCGCATCCCGCGGGATCACGCCGTGATCATTGCCTCGGCCTGACTGCGCAGCCGGATATAGTCGGTCTTGCCGTTGGGCAGGATCGGCAGCGCTTCGGTGCGCACCAGTTGCCGGGCGACGGCGAGTTCCTGCTCGCCCAGGTCACGGGCGACCGCGAGCAGACGTGCACGAGTCAGCGCAGGGTCGGTGGTAAAGAGGATCGTCGTCTCGCCGTCGGCCGTCAATTGCACGGTGGCCGCATGGTCGCAGTCGGGGCTCGCGCGGCGGGCGAGACGCTCGACGAGATCAAGCGATACCAGTTCGCCGGCGACCTTCGCGAAACGCTTGATCCTTCCCTCGATGCGCAGGTAGCCGTCCTCGAGCACATCGGCGACATCGCCGGTATCGAGCCAGCCGGGACCAAACGACGATCCCGTCGGCGACAGCTCACCCGGATGGTCGGACAGCAGGTAGCCCTTCATCACGTTCGGACCGCGCACATGCAGAACGCCGCCGCGCGGGAGCCCGGGCAGCGGCGCGATCCGGAACTCCATCCCCGGCAACATCGGCCCGACGGTATTGCCTGAGCGCCACAGTGCACCGGTGTTCAACGCCATCGCACACGCAGACTCGGTCGAGCCGTAACCTTCCCAGATGGTCAGCCCGAAGCGGTCGCGATACATTTTGGTCACTTCATCGGCGAGCATCTCGCCGCCCGAAACCACGACCTTCAATGTCGCGAAATCCTGGGGGTCGGCCGCACGGCCGTAGTTGGCTAGCAGCAGCGTCGAGCCGAACAGATGGGTGGCGCGTACCGCGGCGATGCGCTTGGGAATCTCCCGGAAATCGAGCGGCGACAGATGCAGATAGACGAAATGCCCTCGCAGCAGCGGCGATATCACGGTGCCGATCAAACCGTAGGAATGGAACATCGGCAGCGGCGAGAACCATCGATCGTCGTCGGGTGAACAGGGCAGCACGACATCAAGTTGTGCTTTCAGTGCGCAGACGTTCGAATGCGTCAGCGCGACCCCTTTCGGTCGACCTTCCGAACCGGACGTGAACAGCACGATCGCGACCGCCTCGGGGTCGCGCACGGTGATTCCGCGCTCGGGCCTGGGCCAGGCCCAGAGCTTCAGCCACAGTTTGTCGGTCAGAGAGAGCGTTGCGCGCAGATCCTCGACGGTGTGCACCACGACGCCGCGCCGCGTAAGGTCGGACAGATCGAGCTTCAGCGCTTCAACGAATTTGGCAGAGGTGATCACCGTGCTCACCTTTGCGGTCTGGCAGGCCCACGCCAGACCGGTGGGCCCGACCGAATAGTTGAGCATGGCCGGGACGCGCCCGCTCGCCGAAAGCCCGAACAACATCGACACGGTGCCGGCGACATTCGGCAGCAGAAGCCCGACGACCTCGCCCGGTGCGGATACGTGGCGCGCGAGGCGCCCGGCGGCGAGTGCCGAGCGAATCAGTTCACGGTACGACTTGGCCGGTTCGCGCGCATCCTGGAACACCGGCTTGTCGAGCCCGAACCGCGCGGCGGCCTGCAACAGGCCTTCGAACAGGGTGAGTTTGCGGAACTGGAGGGGTTGCACGGCCAAGTCGCTACCAGCCCACGCGCAGGGCCGCGCTCAATGCACCCCGCACGCGGCAACGACGTTGCGCATGACCGGTGCGGCAATCGACGTGTCTATCGGTGCCGGATGGCCGAAATAGAACCCCTGCCCCAGGTGCGCGCCGCTCTCGGTGAAGATGCGCCATGTGGCGAGATCTTCGATCGACTCGGCGACGACTTGCTTGTCGAGTTCGCGCGCGATTTCGCAGATCGACCGCACGAGCACGCGCCGATGCGCGAGTTTGGGGAGATCCTGTGCGAATGCACCATCGATCTTGATGTAGTCGACGTCGAACTTCTCGAGATAGTCGAAGGTCGAGAAGCGCGCGCCGAAGTCGTCGAGCGCGAACGCGTGACCGAGCGCCTTCACCTCGCGGATGAACTGGATGGCGGTCTCGATGTCCCGCATCGCAGCGGTTTCAGTGATCTCGAACACGAGGGCGGGGCTGCCGAGTTGTTCACGGCGCAACGTGTCCAGCAGCAGCCGGACCCAGGCCGGGTCGGAGATCGACACGCGCGACAGATTGACGAAGAAGCGGGGAACCCGGTCGGGGCGCGAGCGGATGACCGACAACGTCTTCTGAACGACCCGTTCGTCGATGAGTTTGATCAGTCCATTCTCTTCGGCGTGATGGATGAACTCCCCCGGCTGCAACAGTCGTGTGCCCTCGCGCATCCGCACCAGCACCTCCTGGTGCACGCCGGCGCCGTCCGTCAACCGGCATACCGGCTGCGAGAAGAGCTCGAAACGATCCTCGGCGAGCGCTGCCTGGATGCGTTGGTACCAGGATTGCCGGGACGTCGCGCTGCGCAGCGGATTGCTGTTGGGCTGATCGAAGAACATCAGCCGATTGCGCCCGGCCTCCTTCGCCATGTACATCGCGACCCGCGTGTTCTTCATCAGCTCGAGCGGCGTATCGCCATCGAACGGGAACAGCACCACCCCGGCCGATGCGGTGTAATTGACCGAGCAGTTGGCCTCGTCGGCCGTCAATGCGCCGGTGCCGTTGGCGTGACCCGCCCAGACGCCGTTCGCGTGATCGTGCACGCGGTCGGCGCGCGGCTCGTCGCTGCGGTAGACATAGCGGCCGATCGCCTGGCGCAAACGCTCGCCAAGTGCGGCGACGGCCTTGCGCGAAGTCTCGCGGCAGAGCACGGCGAACTCGTCGCCGCCCAGATGGTAGAGCGTCGCGCGATCGGATTCCCGCAGCTCGGTGTTGAGCACCCCGCCGAGGGCGCGTATCACTGCATCGCCCTCGCGTGGACCGAGTGCTTCGTTGACGACTTCGAAGTAATCGATGTCGATCTTGATCATCGCACCGCGCTGTCCGGCGCGCAGTTCGCTCTCGAGGCGCTCGATCAATGCGGAGCGGTTGTACAGGCCGGTCAACGGATCGTGCTTCGCCTGGTCACGCAGCCGCTGCTCGGCTTCCTGCTGTTCGGTGATGTCGCGGATCGTGCCGCACATTTTCTCGATCAGTCCGTCGGCATTGAAGATCGCCTTCGCGTTGATACCGAGCCAGCGCGTGCGCTTGCCGTTGGAGATCGACGTGATGAAGTTGCGGACTTCGCCATGGGTGCGCAGCAGCGACAGGAAGCGCCGGTTCGCTACATGCTTCTCGCGCGCTTCGAAGCTGAAGAAGCAGCGCCCGATCAGGCGTTTCATCGGCTCGCCGAACAACTCGATCGCCGACTGATTCAGGAAGGTGAACCTTCCGGCGGCATCGGTTTCCCAGATCACGTCGTGCGACATGTCGAGGATGTTGTCGGTGCGGCGCTTCTGGTCGGTCAACAACGTGAGGAAGGTGCGCTTCTGCTCGAGCTCGTCGGTCGCACGCGACAACTGCGACAGCAGGTCCTGCATCGTATCGTCGGCTTTCCTGCGCACGAACACGCGCGCGAAGGCCTCGATGTCTTCTCCGCGATAGAGCGCGTGTTCCGGTCCGTCGGACGCCGGGGCGTCGGCACGCCCGCCAGACTCGACCTTGGGACGCAGCACGCCGCGGTCCACGAGTTCATGCAACCCGCCGACCGACAGATCGAGTTTGCGCGCGGCCTCCGAGGCGGTGATCCAATTCTTGGCCATCAGGTGCCTGTCGACGATGCGGGAACGGTGGGTAGGCAAGGCACGTCGGGGATCACCATTGAAGCACTACATGGTGGCGGGTGCAGCGACGAAGCCTGCGCAGCGGGGAGGGGATGGCAGGACCGTGCTTGCCTCTGCGCCCGAGAATACCGCGATCGCGCGTGCCGGGCCAGCCCTCGCGGGCACGCGGCGCGGTTCGCGACAGAGCAGCTCAGGACCTGCCGTGGACACCCTGAGGTACATTGGATCACGCCATTGCAGTTTCACGCGGCCAACGGCTGCTGACGGCGTGCAAGATCGTTCTGCCGTGCCACCAGCCGGCCCATCATTTTCAGATTTATCGGCGTCAATTGCATCGCGGTGTCGGCCCACAGATCGGTGATGTCTGTCAGTTCAGCGAGATTCAGGTTGCGCGCACGCCGTTTGGCTATCGCCATCGCACCGAATCCGGCCACTTGATTGCGTCGCTTGCGCATCAATTCGGCAACCGCTTCGGGGCCGCAACCGTCGTCGCACACCACATCGATCACGCCGAGTTCGGCCGCCGCCTCGGCATCGAGAATCTCGCCGGATTGCATCAGCCGGTCCATTATCCGTTCGCCCACGCGGCGCGACAGGAAGGATGTCGCGCCCATGCCGGGAAAAAGGCCGAACAGGATTTCCGGGAATCCGAACGTCGCACTGCGCTCGGCGATGATGACGTCGCTCGACAGCGCGAGTTCGAAGCCGCCCCCCAGACATTGACCTTGCACCAGGGACACGGTCGTGCACGGAGTGTGGTAGCCCATGTAGGTCTTGAACAGCGGCTCGATGCACAGATGCGCATAGCGTCGCATCTCGTCGTGATGACCGGCTTCGATCATGTGCTTGAAATGGTTCAGATCGCCGCCGAGATTGAACACGCCAGGCACCGACGAGCCGAGCACGACATAGTGAAAACGGCGCCGTTCACCGTTGTGTTCGAGCACGCCGCCGCTCTGCTCGAGCATCGAGAAAACACCGTTGAACGCTTCCAGCAGGCCGCGGTTGAAGCACGGCCTCGGCATCCCGCACATCGTGATCCATACCGCCCCGGTCGCGGGTTCGAACCGCGCCGACATCTGGTCTCCGAAGTAGTAATCGACCGCGTCGTCCTGCATCCGTACCAGCGGCTCGCGCGACAGCGCGGTGAGTTGTTTGGGTACTGCGATATCCATTGTGTGACCCCCCAGGTCTGCGAAAGCGAATGTGCGTCGTGTTCTCGTAAACACGCACCCTTGTCAACGAGATCGAGGGCCTAACAGCCCGCGACCTGGACGCACGACTCCAGACCTCTGTCTATGACTTCCACCCCGTGGGCCCACGATGTGCGTGCATCCGGACCCGCGCACGTTGGACTGTTGCCTTTTGGATGGCAAATTTTTTTGCAGCTTCAAGACAGATGCGGCACACATGGCGTCACGTCTCACATTTGTGTGGCAGTCCTGCGCGGTTGGGATTACGCTCTGACCTCGTGAGGGTGCAACGTTGTCGAGGTGACGTTGGCATGTCGTGCAAGCTGCTCGATTATCCTGCGCGAGGCGTCTATGGCTTTCGCGTCGTGCGTCGGATCGGCGGTCAGGTCTACGATGAGTTCTATTCGCTCATCGATCGTCGGCGTCGCGCCGGCGGCGGATCTTTCCGCTACGCGCGGTTGACCGGTGCGGCCTATGCGCGCGTGCAGCGTACGGCACTTCAACGAGACGCTGCGCTGAGCGGCATGCAACGGGTCTATCGTGCGTACGAAGCGGCGCAGGCTCAACCGCAGGTGCGCGCAGCCGGCACGACGACGGTCCGGGGCATCCGCTTCTGCCGCAACCGGCCCGGTCGTCGGCCGCATCTGGCCCCCGCGCCCGGCTTTCTAGTCAGCGTGGTGGTCGGCGGGCGGCGCGCGAGCCGCTTCTTCATGCTGCCCGAACCGCTCGAAGAGCGCACATGGCGCGATACGTGGGTCAGTGCGGTCAGCTATCTGGCCGAGGTGAAGCGATTGCGCGACTGGGCGTCACTGCTCGAGCGTGAGCCGGACATGCGGCTCGCCTTCAACGAAGTGCGGCGAAACGAGATGCGACGTCCCGAGCCGGACTCGACGCGCAGGCTCGAAGCGGGCTAACTGCCCGCGTATTTGATGCTTCAGCCATAGCCTTGGGTGAGCGGGGTCGACACAGGCGTGCCCGCGCGTGCTTCGTCGAGCGCGGCAAACGCCAGATTGCGTGCCTTCTTCACGTCGCGCATCGCGCGTTGATCATCGATCGCTCCGGCGTAGATCAACCGGCCCTTCGGATCGATCACGAAGGTGTGCGGCGTGACGGTCGCGCCGTACAGGCGACCAACCCTGCCGTCCGGGTCCTGCAGCAGCGCGGACGGCGTCGCCTTCCATTTGCGCAGCATGTCCGCGGTCTGCCGTGCATCGACGAAGCTCGAATGCCCGGGTTGGGTCGAGTCGACCGTCAGCCATACCACCTCGCTGCTGCGCGCACGTTTCTGCGCAGCCTGCATCGCGCCGCCGTCGTAGTGGCGGTTGATTGCATAGCACTGGCTGTTCCACCATTCGAGCACCACATACTTGCCGGCGTAGTCGGCCAGCGACACCTTGCGTCCGTCGATCGAGGGCAGCGTGAATACCGGCGCAGGCGCTCCCACCTGCGCCAACGCCGCCCGCGCTGCGTCGGGCGCGATCAACAGTGCGCCTGCACCCGCGAACATCCCGACCCACAAGGCGGCGTTCGCCCATCGGCGTCGTATGGTATCGATCATGCAAGTCTCCCGAGGGGTATCGCGGTTACCGAGAAGTTGGGTCAGGACTTTGAGTGTGCGGGTCAACGCGTACTGGCGACGCTGTCGCTGTCGGTCCGGTCGAGCGCGGCGAGTACGATCTCTCGCGTAAGCAACTCCGGCAGCAGGATCGGCTGCGCGCGACCCGGCAGATACAGCGCATAGACCGGCACGCCGCTGCGACCATAGCCCGCGAGCGCCTCGGTGATCGCGCGGTCGCGCCGGGTCCAATCCGCGCGCAGCGTCGCGACGTTGCGCTCGGTCAGGCGCGCGACGACGGCACCGGTGTCGAGCACCAGTTGTTTGTTCACCTGACAGGTGACGCACCAGGCCGCGGTGAAATCGATGAATACCGGCCGCCCTTCGGCGCGCAAGGCCTCTACCCGCTCGACCGACCAAGGCTCCCACTCCAGCGCACCGATGCGATTGCGCGTCGACTGCTCGGCGGGAACGACATCCATCGAGGGCCACGCGACATACATCCCCGCAAGCGCAAATACCACCGTGAACGCGCCCGCCGACACACGCGCGCCCCTGCCCGCGGCGCGAGTGGCGAAGTGCCCGTAGATCCACGCGGCAAACGAGACCAGCACCAATCCCGCAAGCAATCCGAACACGGCGTTGTTCCCGCTCTGAATGCCGAGGACCCAGGTCAACCAGGCAACCGTGCCGAGCAACGGGAACACCATCGCCTGCTTGAAGGCGACCATCCACGGCCCCGGGCGGGGAAGCACTCGGGCGAGCCCCGGCGCGAACGACAACAACACGTACGGAAGCGCCATTCCCAACGCCAGCGCGCTGAACACCGCGAGCGCCACGACCGCCGGTTGCGCGAGCGCATACCCAAGCGCAGCGCCCATGAACGGCGCAGTGCACGGCGCGGCGATTGCTACCGCGAGCACGCCGGTCAGGAACGCGCCGGTCCGACCGGACCGTTCGCGCACGCCGCCGGCTGCCGAGGCGACACTGCTGCCGAGTTCGAACACACCGGCGAGATTCAGCGCGAGCAACGTGAACAGCACCGCCATCGCAGCGATGAACGGAGGCGACTGGAGCTGAAACCCCCAGCCGATCTGTTCGCCGCCGGCGCGCAGCGCAAGCAGCGTGCCGGCCAGTGCCCAGAACGAAACCATCACCCCGGCGGCGAACGCAAGTCCATCCATACGCAACGCGCGCGGCTCGCGTGCCGACTGGTCGAGCATCGCCAGCGCCTTGATCGACAGCACGGGAAACACGCACGGCATCAGGTTCAGGATCAAGCCGCCCGCCACGGCCAGCAGCAGCGCGAGCGCGAGTCCGATTCCCGACCCCGGACCGGCGGCGGGGCCCGCGTCGGGGAGGGCGCTCGCGCCGGGAATCGCGTTGGTCGCGCCGCGACTG
>JACMMK010000270.1 GCA_014379045.1 Burkholderiales bacterium | reverse complement strand
TCGCCGCCGGGGGCGCCCGCACCGCCCCGGCTACCGAGCAACTGCATGCTGTCGGCGACGATCTCGGTGGTGTAACGCTCGATGTTTTCCTTGTCGGTCCACTTCCGGGTCCGCAGCCGCCCTTCGATGTACACCGGCGACCCTTTTTTCAGGTATTCGCCGGCGATTTCGGCCAGACGATTGCGCAGCGTCACCCGATGCCATTCGGTCTCTTCCTTCTTGTCGCCGGTCGCCTTGTCTTTCCAGTTGTACGTCGTCGCGAGGTTGAGATTGCAGAGCGCGTTGCCGTCGGGCATGTAACGCGTCTCGGGGTCGCGCCCCAGGTTGCCGACCAGAATCACCTTGTTTACTGAAGCCATGATGTCCTCCGCTACGCTTTCGATGGATTGATCTACCGGTATACGACTTGCCCTCGTTCGCTCCCGTATTGTCGCCCGGCACGCGCTGCGGCGGGGACCTGCGCGCATGCGATCGAGGCGCTCGCCAGCCTGCTGTCAGCCCGTTCCAAACCCGGGAACGGGCGACCAAGCCGACATTCTGAGCAAGAAAGCCGCCCGCCGCGCAACCGAAAATGACTTGGAAGATTCGATACTGCTGTACACCCCGAGCGTGGTGCCGCGCAAGTGCGCTGGCGCACCGAGCGTGCGCACCCCTCGGACAGATTTCGCCCGCTATTGGACACCATTCCTTCCGGACGAAGGCAGGGGTCGCGACCTCGCGGAAGGTGACTCGGTTATAGTGCCAGGTTGCCCTTCACGCGAAGCTTGCCTGACTCGCTCAGGCCTTTCCGTTCCCCGCCGATGGACTCGATCCGCATTCGCGGTGCCCGCACGCACAACCTGAAAAACGTCAATGTCGATCTGCCGCGAAATCGGCTGGTCGTGATCACCGGACTGTCCGGCTCCGGCAAGTCATCGCTCGCCTTCGATACGCTCTACGCCGAGGGACAGCGGCGCTATGTCGAGTCGTTATCTGCGTATGCGCGCCAGTTCCTTCAGGTCATGGAAAAGCCCGACGTCGACCTGATCGAGGGGCTGTCGCCGGCAATCTCGATCGAGCAGAAATCAGGCAGCCACAATCCGCGCTCGACGGTGGGCACGATCACCGAGATCCACGACTACCTGCGCCTGCTCTACGCGCGTGTCGGCCAACCGTTCTGCCCCGAGCACGATCTGCCGCTGGCCGCACAGAGCGTGTCGCAGATGGTCGACCATGTGCTTGCGCTGCCGCCCGACACCGGTCTGATGATCGTCGCCCCGCTCCTCGTCGATCGCAAGGGCGAGCAACGCGAGCTGCTCTCCGACCTGCGCGCGCAGGGCTTCGTGCGGGTGCGCATCGACGGTGAAGTGTTCGATCTCGACGAGGCGCCAAAGCTCGCGCGCAATCGCAAGCATTCGGTCGAGATCGTCGTCGACCGGTTGCGGGTGCGCGAAGACCAGAAGCAGCGCCTTGCGGAATCGTTCGAGATGGCATTGCGCCATGCCGACGGGCGCGCGATCGCGATCGAACTCGATACGGACACGTCGCATCTTTTTTCTTCGCGCTTCGCCTGCCCGGTGTGCGGCTGGTCGATCCCCGAACTCGAACCGCGGCTGTTCTCGTTCAACAATCCCGCAGGCGCATGTCCGCGCTGCACCGGGCTTGGTTCCGAGCAGTTCTTCGATCCGCAGCGTGTCGTCGCGTTCCCCGAACTTTCGCTCGCCTCGGGCGCGATCAAGGGCTGGGACCGGCGCAACCAGTTCTACTTCCAGCTGCTGCAGAGCCTGGCGCGGCACTATGCGTTCGATATCGATGCGCCGTTCGAGTCATTGCCCGAAACGGTGCGCGAGAAGATCCTGTTCGGCTCGGGCGACGAGCAGATCCGCTTCACCTACCCCGCGGAACGCGGCGCCAAGCAGGTACGCGACCATCCGTTCGAGGGCATCGTGCCCAATCTGGAGCGACGTTTTCGCGAAACCGAGTCGCCGGTGGTGCGGGAGGAACTGTCGCAGTACCAGAGCGTGCGCGCGTGTCTCGACTGCGCCGGCACGCGGCTGCGCAAGGAAGCACGCTGCGTGCGGATCGCCGACCTCGGCATCTTCGACATCGGACGCATGCCGCTGCGCGAGGCGGTGGAGTTCTTCCGTACGCTGACCCTCGACGGCGCGCGCCAGACGATCGCCGAGCGGATCAACCGCGAGATCGAGAATCGCCTGGGCTTCCTCGTCAATGTCGGTCTCGACTACCTGTCGCTCGACCGCTCGGCCGACACGCTGTCCGGCGGCGAATCGCAGCGGATCCGCCTGGCAAGCCAGGTCGGGTCGGGTCTGACCGGCGTGATGTACGTGCTCGACGAGCCGTCGATCGGATTGCACCAGCGCGACAACGCGCGCCTGCTGGGCACGCTCGCCCACCTGCGCGACATCGGCAACTCGGTGATCGTGGTCGAGCACGATCAGGACGCGATCATGGCGGCCGACTACGTGGTCGACATGGGCCCCGGCGCGGGCATCCACGGCGGGGCGGTCGTGGCCGAGGGTACTCCGGCCGAGATCGTCGCCAACGCGCAGTCGTTGACCGGCCTCTACCTGTCGGGCCGGCGTGCGATCGCGGTGCCCGCACATCGGCAAGCGCCGACCCGCAACGGCTGGTTGAAACTGACCGGTGCGCGCGGCAACAACCTGGCCGACGTCACGCTGCGGCTACCGAGCGGCTTGTTCGTCTGCGTCACCGGCGTCTCGGGATCGGGCAAATCGACGCTGATCAACGACACGCTGTACCCGGCGGTCAACCAGCATGTGAACCACGGGACGAGCGGCGGCGCCCCGTTCGAATCGATCGACGGCCTGCACCTGTTCGACAAGGTGGTGAGCGTCGACCAGAGCCCGATCGGGCGCACGCCCCGCTCCAATCCAGCGACCTATACCGGCCTGTTCGCGCCGATCCGCGACCTGTTCGCAGGCGTCCCCGAGGCACGCGCGCGCGGCTACGGACCCGGGCGTTTCTCGTTCAACGTCAAGGGCGGTCGCTGCGAGGCGTGCCAGGGCGACGGGGT
>JACMMK010000269.1 GCA_014379045.1 Burkholderiales bacterium | reverse complement strand
GTGCCTCGCGGTGGGCGCGCTGATCATCCTGCGCGACGCGCGCCGCACGGCGGCCGAAGCACGATGAAATGGCTCACCGACACCCTCGCCCCCGGCGTGCGTCCGCGCGAAGCGCTGTCGTGGGCGATGTACGACTTCGCGAATTCCGGCTACACGACGGTCGTGATCACCGCCGTGTTCAACGCCTACTTCGTCGGCGTCGTCGCCGCGGGCGCGCCCTGGGCGACGCTCGCGTGGACAATCGCGCTCGCGGTGTCATACGCGGTGGCGATGGTGCTCGGACCGTTGCTCGGCAGTTACGCCGATCTGCATGGCTGCAAGAAGCGGCTGCTCGTGTTCACCACCGTGGGCTGTGTCGGCTTCACCGCCGCACTCGCGCTGGTCGGCGCCGGTGACGTATGGCTCGGCATCGCACTGATCATCGCGTCGAATCTGTTCTTCAGTCTGGGCGAGAATCTCGTGGCGGCGTTCCTGCCGGAGCTCGCCCGTCCCGAAGCGCTCGGCAAGCTCTCCGGCTGGGGCTGGTCGGTCGGCTACCTTGGCGGACTCATCAGCCTGGGGGCGAGTCTCGCCTGGGTCGCGCATGCGCAGGCGGCGGGGCAGGGCAGTGCTGCCTTCGTTCCGGTGTGCATGCTCATCACCGCGGTCATCTTCGCGTTGGCGGTGATCCCCACGTTCGCGTACCTGCAGGAGCGGGCGCGCCCGCGTGCGAACGAACCCGCGCCCTCGCCTTCCCTCGCGGATGCGCCCGGCGCGCGCGCTGTCGACGGCGCGGTATGGCAAGGGGCGTTCGGGCAGCTGCGCGAATCGTTGCGTGCGCTGCGTGCGCACCCCGATCTCGAGCGCTTCCTGGCGTGCATCGTGTGCTATCAGGCCGGTGTACAGACCGTGGTCGCGCTCGCCGCGATCTATGCCGAACAGGCGCTGGGTTTCCAGACCGCAGACACGATCAAGCTGATCCTGCTGGTCAACATCACGGCGGCGCTCGGTGCCGCGGCGTTCGGCCAGATCCAGGACCGTATCGGGCATGTGCGCACACTCGCCATCACGCTGGTCGGGTGGCTGATCGCGATCGGTCTGGCCTGGGCCTCACAGGGCCCGGGGATGTTCTGGGTCGCCGCCAACGTCGTCGGCCTGTGCCTGGGTGCGAGTCAGTCGGCGGGACGGGCACTGGTCGGTTATCTGAGCCCCGCGGCGCGCCGTGCGGAATTTTTCGGCCTCTGGGGTGTTGCCGTGAAGCTGTCGTCGATCCTCGGCCCGGTCAGTTACGGCATCGTGAGCTGGGTGTCGAACGGCGACCATCGCCTCGCAATCCTGATCACCGGCGTCTTCTTCGTTGCGGGACTCGCAGTACTGCGCACCGTCGATGCGACCCGGGGCCGCGCGTGCGCGACGACGCAGGGCGCGCCCGTCGACGGCTGAGGCCGCAGTCGCGTAAGAATCGACGTGGGCGCCAGGGCACACCGCACTTGCAATTCCAGCAAATTGGCTGGAATGCGCTGCAACTTGATGTTACCTTGGAACATTTGCCGAGCACCTTGCTTCCAGATGCTGGTTCAAGGAACGCTCAGGGGAACGCTCAGACGATGTTTGGATGGATTGCCGGTAAGGCTGATCACCCGCTCGCCGAGCCCAAGGCGGCGCGCGAGGTCATCACTGAACTGCGCGGGGGCGACCCGGTCTCGCGCCTGGACGAAGCCACGGCGTACCTCGAGTCGCTGTTGCGCGCCGAGGGATTCAAGCTCGCCTATCTGTACAACGTGGTCGACCTGCTCGATCAGGCCGCGAAACCACACCAGCGCAAGATCAGTACCGAGTACATCGGCGCATCGCGGCTGACCCGGCATCAGGACAACCGCCTGTGGAAATCCGCCGGCGACTTCTGGCGCGCACTCGCGCAGGCCTATCTGCGCTGCCTCGACCGTTTTCAGAACGAGCCGAAGGAGGCGCGCAGCTTCGCCGAACAGATGCCCGTCTGTTGTGCGCGCGTGATGCGCGCGCTCGGTGCCGAACTCAAGTGGATGTCGCTTCGTTACGGACCGGTGCAGCAGTATCTGTGGGCGAATGCGGCGAGTACCTTCGCCCTCGCCGAGACTGCCGGTGTCGCACTCAACCCGATCCGCGCGTATCAGGTTTCCTACGGGGACACGTCGGTGCAACAGGAGTATCTGCGCCTGCTCGTGCTCGGCGCCGCGTCCACCGATTCGATGCTGCCGGCACAGGTCGAACTCGCCGAGCGGGCGATTGCGTGGTTCTCGCGCAGCTTCGTGATGTCGAAGCAGCGCGTCGACGAGACCACCCACTACGTCGATCTGGCGACCCACCGGCCGCCGGCCCGGCTGACCAAAGCCGTGGCGACGAGTCCGAACCGGCGCTACTTCGGCATCGGGCGCGGACGTGGCGAGATCGCCTCGCTGTTGCGCGTGGTGAAGGAACGCGAACTGATCCCGGACTCGGTGCGCCTCGGCGAACTGCATTCGGTACCGCTCGTCATCAGCACGCTCGAGCACCTGCTGCGCCAGCTGGGCGTGCGCCCCCCGGCGCGCTGTCACGAGCGCCAATCGAGCGTCGTGCGCCTGATGGTGTCGCATGGTTTTCGCCAGGTGCGCGACACCGTGCATCGGCACGAGAACAACGAGCCGGTGCGCCCGATCGACATCGAGACCTGGGTCGCGACCGACGAGAGCCCCGGCGGCTTCGGTGCGACGATCCGCCACCTGGGCGGGGATTGGGTGAAGCTCGGCGCGATGGTTGGCGTGAAACCGGAAGCGTCGCGCTACTGGGGTGTCGGTGTCGTGCGCCGGATCTCCCGCAGCAGCGAAACCGACCATCATGTCGGATTGCAACTGTGGGCGCGCGCGGTGCTGCCGATCGAGTTGAAGCCGATCGAGCCACCCGCGGGCGAATCTTCGGAGACGCGCCGCGGGCTGCTGCTGTCTGCGCGTCCCGACGGCAACGGCGAGGTCGACATCGCCCTCGAAGTCGGTGCGTTCTCGAGTCGCGGCCGCTTCGCGGTTCAGATCAACGGCAAGCCCTACATGCTGGTGCCGACGCAACTGGCGGAGGCGGGCGACGATTTCGATCTGGCGCGTTTTCGCGTGCGCAAGTACGAGGTGATGCGTTGAGTCTCGGCCGAGGTATCCCGGCCAACCCGCCGCCCTCCCGAAGAGCCACAGGCGCGCGCCCCTCCGCGGCTGGGTCTACGGTCGAGCTTCGCCAACGACCAACACTTCGTGCGCCGTCGTCGCACCGGCCCCGCCAACACGTGTGCCCCCTCCGATGACGTGAATGCGGTTACCGATCGCCGCCGCACCGAGCCCATGCCTGGGCGTCGGCAACGGCGGCAACGCTTGCCATTGGTCGGTGAGCGGGTCGTATCTCCACGCACTGCCGAATACCTGCTGTTCCGGCACCCACTGCTCGCCGCCGAAAACGAACAGCTTACCGCCGACGGTCGCCGCTGCCAGACCACCCTGCGCCTGCGGCATCGGGGCGCGCGTCTGCCACCGATTCGTTCGGGGATCATAGATTTCGAGCGTACCCACATTCACCTGCCGCAGATTGCCGTCTGCCTGCTTCGTCGCCTGTCTTCCGCCAACGACGTATACCTTGCCGTCGATGACAGCGTGTGCTGCACTGTTGCGAGCAGTAGGCGCATCGGCGATGCGCGTCCAGCGCTTTGCTGCGGGGTCGAACACGTCGCTCCTGACGGTGTCTACGTGATCGTTGAAGTGTGTGGAATCGGCGTTGGCACGCACCCGCCCGCCGATGACGTAGATCTTTTCGCCGACGGTGGCCGTGATGCCCTCGGCGCGCGGTCCGGGCAACGGCACGCCGTCCCGCCACCGGTTTGTCGCGGCGTCGTACACGTAAACGCTCGCTTGTGCACGCCAGTTCGGAAAGCCTCCGCTGAAGCCACCAATGGCGTAGAGCAATTCCCCGGCCGCCGACAATGCGATGTGATGGCGCGCCTCCGGCAAAGTTGCCAGCACAGTCCATTGATTCGTCTGCGGGTCATAAGCTTCGAAATGCGCGGAGTAACCGGTGGGGGGCGTCAGTATTCCGCCCGCCACGTAGAGTCGACCGTTCAATACTGCGGGATAGAGTTCCTGTCGCGCGAGCGACGCCGGCGCTGCCTGAGTCCAGTGAGCATCGATCGGCGCCTGCGCCTCGACGCGTGGCGCTGCAAGGAAGACGCCGGCGGAAATCACTGCCAGCAAGTAACGCGTGACGTGGTTCGACATGTTGTGCGCCTCCAAGGAGCTGGATAGAAAAATCCTGGCCGGCGCCCGAATCGAGCGACGATCCTGCAAAGCATCGCTCAGTTCAGTTAGGCGAACGTTGCGATTCACCGGCACGTTCAGCGTCTGCGGGATGCATCTCGTTGCCGGTCTTCGAGCGCAGCGCGATGCCCTCCTGCGCAGCGGCGTGAAGCTGCGCGCCCGGCGCTGACCGCTCGGGGCTACGGCACGCTCAGTCGGGACTGCTCACGCGCCAGGACTCATTCCTTGCCGTCGACGGCACCAAAGGGTCGAGCCTGGTCCTGGTCCCGCCAACTTCATCGGGCGGCGCCCGGGCGATCGATGCGCACGTCACGTAGATAACAGGTGATGTGGCGGGAGCATAGGCAAACCTGGCCGAACATCAAGTCGCGCGCGGGTTGTCGAAAACCCCGACCAGCCAGTCGCGGATGTCGGCGATCTCGCGCGGGTGGACCGAGTGCGCCATCGGATACTCGTGCCATTGCACCGCATAGTGGAGCGCAGTCAGGCGCGCAACCGATGCGCGCGCCATCTCGATCGGGATCACCGGGTCGGCGCTGCCGTGGGCGAAGAAGATCGGAATACCGCGGTTGGCAGCGCTTGCCTCATCGGCCAGCGACTCGGCGAGCGGCAGATACGTCGACAGCGCCATGATGCCGGCGAGCGGCTGCGCGTGCCGCAGTCCGGTCGCCAGCGCGATCGCCCCGCCCTGCGAAAACCCGGCGATCGCGATGCGCGATGCGTCGATGCCGCGTGCGGTTTCGCGTGCGATCAACTGCTCGATGCGCGCGATCGAGGCCCGCACGCCGCCTTCGTCGGGCTTGCGCGAACGGCCTTCGAGATCGCCGAACGCGACGTCGTACCAGGCCCGCATCACGTGGCCGTTGTTGATGGTCACCGCCTGCATCGGCGCATGGGGAAACACGAAACGCACCGCCAGCGTCGGCGGCAGGCGCAGCTCGGGCACCATCGGTTCGAAGTCGCGGCCGTCGGCGCCGAGGCCGTGCAGCCAGATCACGGCCGCCGCGGGCGCGGGTCCGGTGTCGACGTCGAGGGTGTCCAGAAGGTCTGTCGAGTTCATCGCAGTGTCCTATTTCTGCTTCGGGCGGAAGGCTTTCACCACCGCCTCGTGCGTTTCGATGCGCGGGCCGCCGAGCAGATCGATGCAATACGGCACGGCCGCGAAGATACCGGGCACCAGCGAACGGCCGTCGGCGTCCTTCAGTCCTTCGAGGGTCTCGCGGATCGACTTGGGCTGCCCGGGCAGGTTGATGATCAACGCGCGGCCGCGGATCACCGCGATCTGGCGCGAGAGGATCGCCGTCGGCACGAAGCGCAGGCCGATCTGGCGCATCTGTTCACCGAAGCCGGGCATCTCGCGCGCGGCCACGGCGAGCGTCGCCTCCGGCGTGACGTCGCGCGGAGCCGGGCCGGTGCCGCCAGTAGTCAGCACCAGGTCGCAGTGCGCGTCGTCGACGAGTTCGATCAGCGTTGCTTCGATCTGCGCGCGTTCGTCGGGAATCAGCCGGGTGACGGTCGTCCACGGCGAGGCGAGGGCGGTGCCGAACCACGCTTCGAGCGCTGGGATGCCCAGGTCGTCGTAGACGCCGCGCGAGGCGCGATCGCTGATCGAGACGAGGCCGATGATGAGCGGGGTGGGGTCTGCAGCGGCGGGCATGGGTCGAAGGCTACTCGATCTTGATGCCGGCAGCCTGACCGACCTTCGACCAGCGCGCGAGCTCGCTCTTCAGGTAGGCGCCGAAATCTTCAGCCGAGCTCGCGACCGGCTCGGCGCCCTCGCTGGTCAGTCGATCGACGACGTCGGGCAGGCGCAGGATCCGCCCGATCTCGCGATTGAACCGGCCGATGATCTCCGGCGGCGTGCCCGCCGGCGCGAGGATCCCCTGCCACGCGCTGATCTCGTAGCCGGCGAGCCCCGACTCGGCGATCGTGGGAAGCTCAGGCGCGAACCCGGTGCGCTTCGCGGTCGTCACCGCGAGCGCGCGCAGGCGCCCGGATTTGACCTGCGGCAGGAACTGGTGCGCGATGCCGAAGGTCATCGAGACCTGACCGCCGACGAGTTCGCTCAATGTCGGCGCATTGCCCTTGTACGGCACGTGGATCATGTCGGTGCGGGTCATCCAGGTGAACATCGCCGCGGCCATGTGCGGCGAGGTGCCATGGCCGGAACTGGCATAGGTCAGCTGCCCGGGGCGCGCGCGCGCGAGCGTGATCAACTCCTTGACCGACTTCGCCGGCACCGACGGATGCACGACCAGCATCAGTGGCAACGACACCAGTTGCGTCACCGGCGCAAAACTTCTGAGCGGATCGAACGCGAGATCGCGGCGCATGCCGGCGTTGATCGCGAAGGCGATCGTCATCATCAACAGCGTGTAGCCATCGGGTGGCGCTTTGGCGACCAGGTCCGCACCGATCATGCCGCCGGCGCCCGGACGGTTGTCGACGACCATCGGTTGTCCCAGGGGCTCGGCCAGCCGCTGCGCGAGCAGTCGCCCGATGTTGTCGGTCGTGCCACCGGGGGCGAACGGGATCACCAGACCCAACGGTTTCGCCGGCCAGGTCTGCGCGCACGCCTGGGCGATGCAGCCGAGGCCGAGCAGAAGCGCCGCGGCAGTGCGAAAGTCGATGTGCATGGCGAGGCCTCCGGTTTCGTTCGCGGCGTGTGCCCGCCGCTGCCCGCG
>JACMMK010000268.1 GCA_014379045.1 Burkholderiales bacterium | reverse complement strand
TCTTCCGATTTCCACCGCGCAGGCGCTGTTCGCGCTCGCGCGCGCGAAGCCCCGCGCGCTTTCTTACGGAACGCCGGGCACCGGCACTTCCGCGCATTTCACCGGCGAACTGTTGAAGCGGATGGCGAAGATCGATCTCGTACACGTCCCCTACAAGGGGGGCGGTGCGGCGATTGCCGATCTGGTGGGGGGACAGATCGAGGTCGCGCTGTTGGGCTCGTCCACCGTCATTTCCCAGGCGAAAGCGGGCACGGTACGGATCCTCGCGGTGAGCACGGCGCGTCGCTCTTCGGCGCTGCCCGACGTGCCGACCCTCGCCGAAGCCGGTGTGCCCGGTTTCGACATGGCGCAATGGGTCGCAGTGCTCGGGCCGGCGCGCCTGCCCACATCGATCGTCGCGCGTCTCAACGGCGAAATCGGGAAGCTGCTCGCGCAGTCGTCGGTGCGCGAACGACTCGAAGCGTCGGGGTTCGAACCCAGTCCGAGCACGCCCGAGCAACTGGCCGCGCGCATCCGTGACGGCATCGAGCGCTGGCGCCGGCTCGCGCAGGAGTTGAAGCTCGAGTTGAACTGAGCGCTCGGCTCCGCTGCGCGGCCTCGACGAATCACCGCACGCGTCCTCGCCCGCGCTGCCGCGGCCGATCGATCAGCGCACCAGACAGGGCCGCTTGGGATCGAACGTCCACCCCGGTATCAGGAACTGCATCGCTGCCGCATCGTCGCGGCCGGCGCCGCCCTGCGCGAGATACAGCGCATGCGCTGCGTCGACCCTGTCCCAGTCGAGCTCGACGCCGAGCCCGGGCGTACGCGGCACCTCGATTTCGCCGTCGACGATCGCCAGCGGCGCGTGTGTGATGCGCTGCCCGTCCTGCCATATCCAGTGGGTGTCGATCGCGGTGATTCGTCCCGGGGCCGCCGCGGCGACATGCGTGAACATCGCCAGCGACACATCGAAATGGTTGTTCGAGTGCGAGCCCCAGGTGAGGCCGGCGTCGCCGCAGATCTGCGCGACCTTGACCGCGCCCTGCATTGTCCAGAAATGCGGATCGGCGAGCGGGATGTCGACGGCCTGCAGCGCGAGCGCGTGGCGCAACTCGCGCCAGTCGGTGGCGACCATGTTGGTCGCGGTCGGCAGACCGGTGGCCGCGCGGAACTCCGCCATGACCTCGCGCCCGGAGAACCCGGCTTCGGCGCCGCAGGGGTCTTCGGCATAGGCAAGCACCCCCTGCAGGTCGCGCATCAGACGTACCGCGTCGGCGAGCAGCCAGCCGCCGTTCGGATCGATCGTGATCCGCGCGTGCGGGAAACGCTCGTGCAGCGCGCGCACCGCCTCGATCTCGTCTTCGCCGCGCAGGACGCCGCCTTTCAGCTTGAAGTCGGAAAAACCGTAGCGTCGTTGCGCTGCCTCGGCCAACGCGACTATCGCGCGCGTATCGAGAGCCGGTTCGCGGCGCAGGCGCAGCCAGTCGTCGTCGCGCTCGGTGCCGCCGTTGGCGACGCCCGCCTCGATCCGGTCGCCTCCGCCTGCGCTTCCATCGCTGCCGTACCTTGCCGCTCGCTCGCCCGAAGCTTCCAGATACGGCAGATCGGTACGTCGTGCATCCCCGACATAGAACAGATACCCCAGCACCGGGACCCGATCGCGCGCCTTGCCGGTGGCGAGCAACTGCGCGACCGGCAGCTTCAAGTACTGACCGAGCAGATCGAGCATTGCCGACTCGACCGCGGTCATCGC
>JACMMK010000267.1 GCA_014379045.1 Burkholderiales bacterium | reverse complement strand
CGATCAGCGCGCGCCGCGCGCTCCACCAGCAGCGCGCTCACGAACGCGGCCAGCGCGATCACGATGCAGCCGAAGCGCCATGCATCGAGCCAGCCGATCTGCCCGATCGCCGGCCCGGCGACGACGACGAAGTAGCCGGCGGCGGCGAGTTGCATCAGGTAACCCGTGGCGCGTACCGCGCGTTCGCCCTGGCGCAGTCCGAGCCACACCAGCAACGCGCCTTGGACGCTCCACAGCAAGAAGGTGGGATAGGCGTCGACCGCGAACAGCACCGCCAGTGCGAAGAACAACGCGGCCAGAAAGGCATGCGCATGTGCGAGCAACCGCATCGTGGAGACGCGCGCCAGTACGAACGCACCGAGCGCGTAGAAGAGCGCGAGCGCGCCCGCACTGACGGCGAGCGCCCGTTCGCCCAGCGGCTCGGCGATAGCATACTGCAGCGTCCATGCGAGCAGTGGCGCGCCGAACACGAGCGTGCCGTCCACCCACCCCACGCGCGGGGACGCTACCCGTCGCGCGAACAGCACCGGAATCGTCGCGTACAACAGGAAGAAGCCGATCAGGAACGCCTGGACCACCGGATAGTGACGCGCCTCGTACTGGTCGAGCCCCCAGAGCACGCCGACCCCGGCGGTGAATCCGAAGCCGAGCAGATTCAGTCCGCGCCAGGCGCGCTGCAGGCTGGCGCCCAGCACCAGCGCGTTCACCAGCGCGTAGTAGCCGAACAACGGCAGCGGTGCGCTCGACGGCGAGTCGACGAGCAGCGGCGCGAGGAAGGCGCCGGTCGCAGCCAGCGTGGCAAGCACGGGTGCCTCGCGCCGCACCGCCCACGCCAGCGACGCGGCGCCGAGTACGACGAATGCGCCGAGCGCGGGTCCAGGTCCGATCAGCAGGGCGACCGCGTGCGCGACGTAGATGTCGAGGTAGCCGATGCCGACCGCGACGCCCTGTACCACCTCCGCGTACGCCGGACGTTGCGCGCGGAACCGTTCACCGAGCACGAACACGCTGCCGGCGACGAGCGCCACCGTGAACAGCCGCATCGGCCATGACACCAGCAGGTGATCCCAGGCGTAGTTGAGCGCGAAGCCGACGCCGATCAGCAGCAGCAGCCCGCCGATGCGCGCCACCCAGTTGCCCTCGAACGGCAGCCAGGCATCGATTCGGGCCGCCGTCGACACCGGCGCCACGAAATCCGCCGACGCCGTCGCGCCGTCCAGCGCGTCGTTCGACCATGCGGCGGGCCGCGGGTTGGCGTCGGGGTAAAGGGGTGGCGGAGCGGTCGACGTCGAAGTCGACGTCGGCGCACCCGTCGTGTCGGCCGTCGACGTTGCTACGGCGCCCGGCTGCGCCGAGGCTACCGTCGCCTCGGATCGCGTGGACGAAGCGGCGGCACCGACGGCGTCGACTTCGAACACGCGCAGGCGCTCACGCAGTCGCGCGACTTCGCGCCGTAGCGCACGCAACTCATCGTCGCGCCGCGAACGCGCGATCGACCCGATGAGTCCGCCCACCGCGCAGCCGATCAAACCGAGCGCGAGCGCCGCCATCGGGCCGAACCACGCGCCTGCGAACACACCGACCAGCATGCCAGGAAGCCACATCGCCGGATCATCGCCGAAGCCTGTGTCACACGCAAAGCGACAATTCCCCGGCACCGGCAGCGGCGGCACCTGTTACGCGAGGCTACAATTCTGCATCGGCGCAGCCGCGTGCGTCCCACCTCGACCCTCACCAGCCGATGCAGCAATACCAGGAGTTGATGCGCGCGATCCTCGCGCGCGGCGCGCGCAAGGCAGACCGCACCGGCACCGGCACGCTCAGCCTGTTCGGCTGGCAGATGCGCTTCGACCTCGCCAAGTCGTTCCCGCTGGTGACGACGAAGAAGGTGCACCTGAAGTCGATCGTCCACGAACTGCTTTGGTTCCTGAGCGGCAACACCAACGTCGGCTACCTGCGTGAGCACGGCGTCACCATCTGGGACGAGTGGGCCGACGCTAACGGCGACCTCGGGCCGGTGTACGGCAAGCAGTGGCGCAGTTGGGCCGCAGCCGACGGGCGTGCGATCGACCAGCTGACGCAGATCGTCGAGCAGATCCGGCGCAACCCCGATTCGCGACGGCTGGTGGTGTCGGCCTGGAACGTCGGCGAACTCGAGCGGATGGCGCTGCTGCCCTGCCATGCGCTGTTCCAGTTCCACGTCGCCGACGGCAGACTGTCGTGCCAGCTCTATCAGCGCAGCGCCGACGTGTTCCTCGGTGTGCCGTTCAACATCGCCTCGTATGCGCTGTTGACCCTGATGGTCGCGCAGGTCTGCGACCTGCAGCCGGGCGAGTTCGTGCATACGCTGGGGGACGCGCACCTGTACCTGAACCATCTAGAGCAGGCGCACCTGCAGCTCGCGCGCGCACCGCGCCCGCTGCCGCAGATGCGGCTCCACCCTGCAGTGCGCGATCTGTACGCGTTCCGCTACGACGATTTCACGCTCGAAGGCTACGACCCCTGGCCGGCGATCAAGGCGCCGATCGCAGTGTGAACGGCACTGCCGCGCAGCCGTCCCCGCACGCCGCACCGTCGCTGATCGTCGCGATGGCGAAGAACCGGGTGATCGGGCGCGCCAACGCGATGCCCTGGCATCTGCCCTCGGAACTCGCACGCTTCAGGCGGATCACGATGGGCCACCATATCGTGATGGGGAGGAAGACCTGGGCATCGATCGGTCGGCTGCTCCCGGGGCGCACCACCGTGATCGTCACGCGCACGCGCTGCCTCGCCGTCGACGGCGCGCTCGTCGCGCATTCGCTCGTCGCTGCACTGGCTGCCTGCGGCGACGACACCGAGCCGTTCGTGATCGGCGGTGCCCAGTTGTTCGCCGAGGCACTGCCGTTGGCACGGCGGATCTACCTGACCACGGTCGACGCGCAGATCGAAGGTGATGTGGTGATGCCGGAGTTCGACCGCAGCGCGTATCGCGAGATCGAGCGCGAGCGTGTCGAGGCGGGTGCCGGCCAGGCCCTGGCCTACGACTTCGTGATACTGGAGCGGCGCGCGCCGCACGCGGAAGGAGTTCGATCATGACGAACATGACCGAGCGCTTCGACGCCCTCGTCATCGGTGCAGGCCAGGCCGGTCCGGCGCTGGCGGTGCGCTGCGCGAAACAGGGACTCAGGACCGCGATCGTCGAGCGCCATCGCGTCGGCGGCACCTGTATCAACAACGGCTGCGTGCCGACCAAGACGCTGATCGCGAGCGCGCGCGCAGCCCAGGTCGCGCGCCAGGCGGGCGCCTTCGGCGTGCGCATCGACGCGCCGATCGGCATCGACATGGCGCGCGTCAAGGCGCGCAAGGACGAAATCGTCGATGAGTCCCGTCGTTCGCTGCGTGAATGGCTGGACGGCACGCGCAACCTCACCATCGTCGAAGGGCATGCCGTATTCACCGGGGCACATCGGGTGCGCGTCGGCGCGATCGAGCTGGAGGCGCCGCGCATCTTCATCAACGTCGGCGGGCGCGCGTCGATACCCGACATGCCGGGCCTTGCGGACGTGGCCTACCTGAACAACGCGCGCATCATGCACGTCGACCAGGTGCCCGAGCACCTGCTGATCGTCGGCGGCAGCTACATCGGGCTCGAGTTCGCGCAGATGTATCGCCGCTTCGGCAGTCGCGTGACCGTGGTCGAGACCGCGCCGCGTCTGATCGGGCGTGAGGACACCGACGTGTCCGAGGCGGTCGAGTCGATACTGCGCGCCGAAGACATCGAGATCCGACTCGGCGCCACGTGCCTCGCGCTCGAGCGTGGGGACGACGGGCAGGTGGCGATGGCGGTCGCGTGTAGCGAGGGTCCGCCGCGTCTGGAGGGCTCGCATGTGCTGCTGGCCACCGGCCGGGTTCCGAACACCCACGATCTCGGTCTGCAGGCCGCCGGCGTCGCGACCGACACGCGCGGCTACATCGTCGTCGACGAGGGCTTGTCGACGAACGTCGAGGGAATCTGGGCGCTCGGCGACTGCAACGGGCGGGGCGCCTTCACCCACACGAGCTGGAACGACTACGAGATCGTCGCCGCCAATCTGTTCGACGGCGCCGCGCGCAAGGTCGGTGAGCGCATCCCCGCCTATGCCCTGTTCATCGATCCGCCGCTCGGGCGCGTCGGCATGACGCACGCGCAGGTCCAGGCATCCGGGCGCCCCGCTCTCGCGGCGAAGATGCCGATGTCGCGTGTCGGCCGTGCGCGCGAGATGGGCGAGACACTGGGGTTCATGAAGATCGTCGTCGCCGCCGATACGCACGAGATCCTGGGTGCTGCGATTCTCGGCGTGCACGGCGACGAAGTGATCCACACCGTGCTCGAAGTGATGACGGCGCGCCAGCCCTACACGGCGTTCGCGCGCGGGGTGCGTATCCACCCGACGGTGTCGGAGTTGTTGCCTACGCTGCTGGAAGCGTTGGCACCGCTGTGAAGACGCGCCCGCTCGTGCTCCCCGGTCGCGGCGCGGCGAAAAATCAATCGCAGGTATAGTCGCTTCGCACGCCGTCTGCATGGCTGTGCGAAGCCCTGGGTCGATTCACTGCAAGAGAAGGCACCGCCCTTGAACTACGAAACCCTCAAGTGGGAGCTTCGCTCGAATCCCGCGCGCCCCGAAGAAAAAAGCATCGGTCTGATCACCTTCAACCGTCCCGAGGTGCTCAATGCGGTGGACGTGCGAATGCGCGTGGAGCTCGACATCCTGCTCGACGAGATCAGCCATCAGAGTCACATCCGCGCGATCATCTTCACCGGCGCGGGGCGTGGGTTTTCCGCAGGCGGTGACCTCGTCTCCGAGGCCGGTCCGCTCGGTGCAGGCGCAGACGATTTCGACATGGGCAATTTCGGACCCTACAAGGAACTCGCACACTACTTCTTCAACGACCTGCGGCACTCGGCATTGCAGCGCTGCTTCCGCAAGCTCGAAGACCTCGCGCCGGTGACCATCGCGGCGATCAACGGCCCTGCCGTGGGCATCGGCCTCGAGCTGTGCACGCTGTGCGATCTGCGCTTCGCGTCCGATCGCGCGAAGCTGGGCGAAGTGGCGGTGCCGGCGGGCTTCCTGCCCGAGTCCGGCGGATCGCGCAATCTGCCGAAGCTCGTCGGCATCGGGCGCGCGCTCGAGATGATCCTCACCGGAAAGATCGTCGACGGCACCGAAGCCGAGCGCATCGGACTCGTCGACCGGGTGATCCCGCACGACAGATTGCTCGACGAGGCGTTCGAGTTCGCCGCACAGGTGGCCTCGGCGCCCTACCTTTCGGTGCGCTACGCCAAGCAGCTGGTGAAGTACTACTGGAACCAGAACAGAACCGACGAGGGCTGGGGTCGCGAGCTCGATGCGATCAAGGAGATCACCCGCACCAAGGATTGCCAGGAAGGCATCCGCGCGTTCAACGAGAAGCGCAAGCCGGTGTTCCGCGGCCCTTACTACGACAACCCCCCGTACTGATGCGGTGGTAAACGCCGGCCTGTTGCGGGCATGGTCGGCGTACGCGACCATCCCGCCGCGCGTGAACATGGCGCGCGAGACCCTCGATCTCCCGATCGCTGCCGGGCACGGCGAGCGCGTCGCGTTCGTCAGCGCGGCGGGCCAGCTCACTTATGCGCAACTCGACGCGCAGGTGGGCGCGTTCGCCGCCGGTTGCGCGGCGCGAGGCATCGTGCGCGGCGAGCGGGTCCTGATTCGCATGTGGAACTGCTTCGAGTTCGCCGTGGCCTTCCTCGGTCTGATCAGGATCGGCGCGGTGCCGGTCACGCAGAACTCGGCCGCGGGACCGGTCGATGTCGAGTACGTGCTGACGCACAGCGATGCCGTCGCCGCGGTGGCGCTGGGCGAGCTCGCGCAACCGTTGCGCGCGCTGGCGGGGCGCCTGTCCAAGGGGTTGATCGTTGCCCGAGGCGCGCAGCCGGGCGAGGGGGTGTTCGAGGACATGCTCGGCGGCGCGTCGATCGCGGCCGTCGATACCGCAGCCGATGATCCGGCCTTCATGTGCTACACGTCGGGCACCACCGGCCGGCCCAAGGGCATCGTGCATGCGCAGCGCTGGATCATCGCGCGCGGCGATGCCAATCGTGAGCGGGTGCCGCCGTTGGCAGGCGATGTGGTACTGGCCGCAGGCGAGTGGAGCTTCGTCAGCCTGCTCGGCCACAACGTGCTGTTCCCGTTGCGCAACGGGGTTACCGCAGCGGTGATGGAAGGCCGAGCGTCACCGGAGAAGTTTCTGCAGACGATCCAGGACCTGCGGGTCACCGTCGCGCACGCGGTGCCGACGCTGTACCGGCGCGCGCTCGCGCTCGACGGCATTGAACGCGACTACGACCTCGACAGTCTGCGCGGCTGCAACGCCAGCGGCGAGGCGCTCGGAGCAGCGCCGCTGCTGCAGTGGAAAGCCCGGATGGGGGTCGACATCTGGGAGCACTACGGTGTGTCCGAGATGCAGCTGGTGATCAGTCAGGGACCGCGCCTGCCGATCAAGCCCGGCTCGATCGGCGTGCCCTGGGGCGTCGTTGCCGCCGTCGTCGATGACACGCTGAGCGAAGTGCCGGCCGGTCAGGTCGGGCAGCTGGTGATCCGCGCCGACAACCCGAGCATGTTCCTCGGCTATCACAAGGATCCACAGAAAACCGCCGAAGTGACGCGCGACGGATGGTTTCACACCGGCGATCTGGCCTCGCGCGACGCCGACGGCTATTTCTGGATCGCCGGGCGCAGCGACGACTGCTTCAAGAGCCGCGGCATCTTCATCGTGCCGATCGAGATCGAGAACGCGCTGATGGAACATGCCGGGGTCGCCGAGGCGTGCGTGGTGCCGGTGCCCGATGCCCAGGACGGCAACCGGGTTCATGCGTTCGTCGTGCGGCGTGCCGGGGAAACGCGGCGCGAGACACTGGTGGACGAACTGCGCGCGTTGCTGAAGGGGCGTATCGCCGCGAACAAGGTGCCGCATTCGTTCGAATTCATCGACGTGTTGCCGAAGTCGCCGGTGGGAAAGGTATTGCGCCGCAGCCTGATGCCTGATCTGTCGTGATTGCGCCGAAGATGGCACGGCGCGTGCTCAGCCCGGGCAGGTCGACCCGAATTCCTTGCGGCTTTCTCTGTCCGCCTGCTGCGGGCCAACGATGTGGAGGCATCATGATCTGGAACCGTACCGTGCAGCGTCGCGAAGCCACGACGCTCGCGACCGTCTTCTTCGCAGCACTGCTGCTCCCCGCGCCTTCATGGAGTCAAGGCGCGAGCGATTTTCCCCGGCGCGCGCTGCGCATGGTCGTGCCGTTTCCGCCCGGGGGGTCGACGGACATCATGGGCCGCGTCGTGAGCCTCAAGCTGGGTGAACAGCTGGGCCAGACGGTGGTCGTCGATAACCTGCCCGGCGCCGGCGGCAACATCGGCACCGACGTCGTCGCCAAGGCGACGCCCGACGGGCATACGCTGCTGATGGTGGCGGTCAGTACGTTGGCGATCAGTGCCAGCCTCTACAGCAAGCTGCCCTACGACGTGCAGAAAGACCTCGAACCCGTGGGGCTGGTCGGATCGATTCCATTCGTGCTGCTGGTCAATGCCGCACTGCCGGCACAATCGGTCAAGGAGCTGATCGCACTCGCGCGCAGCAAGCCCGGACAGCTGAATTACGGCTCGGCCGGCGCGGGTACAACCGCACATATGACGGGCGAGCTGTTTCGAAGTCTTGCGGGAATCAACGTCGTGCACGTCGCCTACAAAGGCAACGCGCCGGCGATGGTCGACCTGATCGGGGGCCAGACCCAGTTCATGTTCGACTTCATGCCCTCGGCGATGCCGCACATCAAGGGCGGCAGGATACGCGCGCTGGCGGTGACCCCTACTCGACGGTCGGCAGCGCTGCCGGACGTGCCGACGCTTGCCGAGGCCGGGGTGCCTGGGTACGACGTCGACAGCTACCTCGGCGTGATGGCGCCCGCGCGCACACCGGTCGCGATCGTCGCGCGTATCAATGGTGAACTGAACCGTATCGCGGCACTGCCCGACATGAAGGAGCGCTACGCACGCGAAGGGGTCGAGCCGGTGAGCGGAACGCCCGAACGCTTCCGGACTTACCTGCAGAGCGAGATCGTGAAGTGGGCGAAGGTCGTCAAGGATTCGGGCGCGCGTGCGGACTGAGCCCGCGCACCTGCCGTTGTCCTGATGGCAAATGTCACATCAACGTCTTTGCAGTGTCCTTAAAATGATCGGGAGAAAGATTATCGATGGACAGTGGTTCGTCCCCCTGCGATCCGGAGACCCGATCGATGCGCGCCGCAAAAAGAATAATCAGCCAGTTGTTGCTGGGTCTTTCACTCCTTTCGGGTGGTACGGCGCTGGTGCAGGCGCAGGAGCGCAACGCACCCGGCTTCAAGTCCATCGAACCCGGCGCACGGATCGTGGTGATGCCGATCGATGTCGAAATCTTCGAATTCACCGCAGGGGGCATGGAGCCCCGCGCTGACTGGACTTCCCAGGCAGGTACTCATCTGCGCGCGGCGCTGCTGTCACGCAAGACGACGCACGGCGCGCTGCCAGTCGACCTGCCAGCAACGAACGACGAGCTGATCGAAGAGCTTCAACATCTGCACCGCGCGGTAGGAGGAGCAATCAGTCTTCATCACTTCGGCATGCTGAAATTGCCGACCAAGGACGGCAAGCTCGATTGGAGCCTGGGTGACGAGGTGAAGGTCATTCGTGAAAAAGCGAAGGCAGACTACGCGTTGTTCACGTGGGTTCGCGACAGCCACGCAAGCGGCGGTCGTGTCGCAATGATGATCTTTGCCGCTGGCTTCGGGATCGGCCTGCCGCCTCCCATGCAACTCGGCTATGCGTCCCTGGTGGAGCTGACCACCGGGCGTATTGTCTGGTTCAATCAGCTCATGCGCGGCAGTGGCGATTTGCGTGAGGCAGAGCCTGCGCGCGAATCGATGGAAGCGCTTTTGCGCGGATTCCCGGGCTGATCGCCAAAAGGCGAGCGACGATGCGTCGGCGCGCGGTTCTGGCCGGGTGTGCGTGTGCAGGCTTTCTAGCCCGCTCCAACGCGTTCGGTCAGGCGCCATCGACGTGGGCGATGCCGCCACGCTTCGCCCCGCCGGAACTTGCGAGCGACGAAGGGGGTCTCTGGGCGGTGATGGACCGGGAGGAGAACCGTCTGAAGCGCAGCGCGTTCCTGCTGAAAGACCAGGCGCTGTCCGAGTATCTTGCCGCGCTGGTGTGCCGCCTGGCTGGCACCCACTGCCCCGACATACGCGTGTACGTGATGCGTACACCGTGGTTCAACGCGTCGATGGCCCCGAACGGAATGGTGCAGATATGGAGCGGCCTGCTGCTTCGTCTGGATAACGAAGCGCAACTCGCTGCAATTCTGGCGCACGAGCTTGCCCATTACATTTCACGGCATAGTCTCGAGCGGCTGCGCGACGCGCGTTCCCGTGCGGCTTTCGCGACGCTGATGCTTCCGTTCGGACTTCTCGGCGCGATCGGGCAACTTGCTGCGATGGCCGGCAAGTTTGCGTTCACCCGTGAACAGGAACGTGATGCCGATCGCATCGGAATCGAGTTGATGGCGGGCGCCGGATATGATCCGCGTCAAGCAGCAGAGATCTGGACGCAACTTCTTGCCGAAGTGAAGGCAGGCGAAGATGCAGGCGGCGACCCGGCGCGAAGCAGCGTTCTGTTCGCTACCCATCCCGAACCTGCAGAACGGGAAGCGGATCTCCGGGAACGCGCGAGCGCGATCGCCGGCACACGCGAGCTGGCGCTCGGTGCGGACGAGTATCAACGCATCGTGCGGCCGCTGCGCCGTTCGATGCTGGAGGACGAACTGCGCAGACGCCGCAGCGGCGAATCCATTCATCTGTTGCAACGACTCATCACGAAAAGCGGCGATGAGCGAGGCGAACTGCGCTATTTCCTGGCTGAAGTGCATCGACAGCGCGGTAGCGACAACGATGTGCAGCGTGCACTCGAACTGTACGACGCTGCCACCCAGTCGGGCAACCCGCCGCCAGAGCTGTTTCGGGGGCGGGCATTGCTTCGTTGGCAGCAAGGCGACCGCGTCGTGGCAGTCGCAGATTTTCAGCGCTATCTGGAACTTTCACCGCAGGCGAACGACGCCGACCTCATTCGCAGTTATCTGAAGGGAAACTGATATGAAATCGTGCTCCGGATCATCGGTTCCGGTCGGAACAATGCGACTCGTCGTCCTGATGCTCTGCGTGGCCGTGGCGGGCGGCTGCGTGCAAATGGCCAAGGTAGGGCCCGGCGATGTCGTGATCCGGGACCGAATGAGCGCGAAACTCGAATCGCCCTGGAATCGTTACGAATCGCCACACGCCGGCCGCGCCGAGATCTGGACGATCGATGGACTCTCGCTCGATCGTGTCGACTTCTATGCGGGCATTGCGCAGGGCGAAACGCTGGTCGAGCCGAAGGCAGGACAGGACAAGGCGCTTCCGCGATTTCGCGCGAAGATGGAGCCGCAGGAAATCGTCGAGATGGTCGACGCGTCTATCGCGCTCGACGGCAGTGTGTTCCGGCTGGATCGACTCGCGCCGAGCCGCTTCGCCGATGGCGACGGTTTTCGATTCGAGTTCGTGCATGTGCGCAAGGTCGACGAACTGACGTTGCGCGGAATCGGCTATGGGACAGTGCGCGACGACCGGCTGTATCTCGTGCTGTTCCGTGCGCCCCGTCTCTACTATTTCGCGCGCAACGTCGCGCAATTCGAGGAGGTTGCCCGGTCGGTGCGAATCGTCCGCTGAGCGCGTTCAGGGCGAAGCGCGTTTCACGACGGCTGACGCCGCTGGTGTCCAGGTAACTGCATCGTGTTGCGCTCGCGCCCGTTGATCCGCCCGAGCACGCGCAAGGTCCGTCCGCAGTTACACGCGCCTCCGGCCGTCGCATGGTCGCCGGTGTCGTAGCGGACGAGCGGCATCGCGAAATTGAGCAGCGACGTGGCGATCACGCGTCCCCGCGTGCCCTTCACGACGGGTACGCCGTCGGCATCGACCAGTTCCAGCACCACGCTCTCCTCCTGCACATGATAGTGATCATGCGCAGGGCACTGCAGCGCGATGTAACCCAGTCGCTTCGTCGAGTAGCTATCGACCAGGCTCACGCCGAACGCGGCACGGCACGCGGCGCGGTGCTCCGGCGTCACTGGCGCGCTGATCGTGCGCACATCGTGCAGTCGCGGCAGACGCACCCCGTGCCCGTTGAACCAGCCGGCAAGCGCATACGGGTTGTCGGGGTAGGTGATCAGACTGTCGGGGTTCTGCTCGATCAGCCAGGCCGCCTGATCGACGATATCGTGGTCGATGTCGAGCCCGACCGCAGGCCCGGTCGTGCACAGCGACGCGGTCGCCAGCCCCCAGTTCGACTCTTCGATCCGCGCCTGCGGCATCCGGCGAATCGCCGCGAGCTTGCCACCGAGATCGCGCCGGTGCCACAGGTGGTCGCGCAGCGTGAGCGCGCGCCACATGAACTGGGTGAGCCCAGTCGAGCGAAACGGCAGCGTGCTGCCGTTCGCGTCCGACGTCGCGCCGATCTGGATCGCGCCGTGTCCCGCCGGCACCACCGCGCTGACCGCGGCCACGCCGGCCTGCGCCAGCATCGCTCGCGTGACGATCGGCAACGCTGCGAAACGCTTCGGGGTCAACGGGTCGACGCACGGATCGAAATCGAGCCCGCGCCAGAGCTCGCGATAGAACGGCACATGGGTCGCGGCATGACGCACGACAGCACGCGCCTGCACGAGTTGCAACGCGTGCAGCCGGTTGGCGGGTAGCCGCTCGCTGCGCTCGAGCTGCCAGATCATCGCGAGCATCGCCTCGCCCGCCGGCTCGGGAAACACCGGCCAGGTGACGCCTTCGACGGTCGAACGTATCGGCAGCCCGGGCGGCGCGGTACCGGCCGCGGACTCCCGCATCAGCCCGCCGCCGGTTCCTTGAACTTCACGCAATCGACGTAATAGCGCGTCGCCCCACCCGGCACCAGTTCGTCCACCAGACCGTGGATGTCGGTCTCGAAGCCGGGGAAATCCTGGTTGAAATCGCGCGCGAACTTGAGATAGCGCACGATCGTCGCGTTGAAGCGCTCGCCCGGGATCAGCAGCGGGATGCCCGGCGGATACGGCGTCACCAGCATCGCGGTGACCCGGCCTTCGAGCTGGTCGATCGACACGCGGTCGATCTCGCGATGCGCCATCTTCGCGAACGCGTCGGACGGCTTCATCGCGGGCTCCATGTTCGACAGATACATCTCGGTGGTCAGCCGCGCGATGTCGTTCTGCTTGTACATCGCGTGAATTTGCGCACACAGGTCGCGCAATCCCACCCGTTCATAACTCGGATGCTTCGCGACGAACTCGGGCAGCACCCGCCACAGCGGCTGGTTCGCATCGCAATCGTCCTTGAACTGCTGCAGTTCGGTCACGAGCGTGTTCCAGCGCCCTTTGGTGATGCCGATCGTGAACATGATGAAGAACGAATAGAGGCCAGTCTTCTCGACGATGATGCCGTGCTCGGACAGATACTTGGTCACGACGTTCGCCGGAATACCCCACTCGGAGAAGTCGCCGTCCACATCGAGTCCGGGCGTGATCACGGTCGCCTTGATGGGGTCGAGCAGGTTGAAGCCGGGCGCGAGGTCGCCGAAGCCATGCCAGCGCTCGCCGGACTTGAGGATCCAGTCTTCGCGCTCGCCGATGCCCTCTTCGGCGAGGTGATCGGGTCCCCAGACCTTGAACCACCAGTCCTGATCGTACTCGGCGCCGACCTTGCGCATCGCGCGCCGGAAGTCGATCGCCTCGCGGATCGACTCTTCGACCAGGGCATTGCCGGCGGGAGGCTCCATCATCGCCGCGGCGACGTCACACGAGGCGATGATCGCGTACTGCGGACTGGTCGAGGTGTGCATCAGGAACGCTTCGTTGAACACGTCCTGGTCGAGTTTGCGCTTCTGCGAATCCTGGGCCAGGATCTGCGAGGCCTGCGACAGCCCGGCGAGCAGTTTGTGCGTCGACTGCGTCGCGAACACCATCGAATCCTTGCAGCGGGGACGATCGGCGCCGATCGCGTGGTAGTCGCCGTAGAAATCGTGGAACGCCGCGTGCGGCAGCCACGCCTCGTCGAAATGCAGGGTATCGAGATGGCCGTCGAGCATCTCCTTGATCGTCTCGACGTTGTACGAGATGCCGTCGTAGGTCGACTGGGTGATGGTCAGGATGCGCGGCTTCTTGTTCTTGCCGCGCACGAACGGGTTGGCTTCGATCTTCTTGCGGATGTTCTCGATGCGGAACTCGTCGAGCGCGATCGGCCCGATGATGCCGTAGTGATTGCGCGTCGGCGTGAGGAACACCGGCACCGCACCGGTCATCATGATCGCGTGCAGGATCGACACATGGCAGTTGCGGTCGACCACCACCACGTCGCCCGGCGCCACCGTCGAATGCCAGACGATCTTGTTCGAGGTCGAGGTGCCGTTGGTGACGAAGAACAGGTGATCGGCGTTGAAGATGCGCGCGGCGTTACGCTCGCTCGCCGCGACCGGACCCGAATGGTCGAGCAGCTGGCCGAGTTCGTCGACCGAATTGCAGACATCGGCGCGCAGCAGGTTCTCGCCGAAGAACTGGTGGAACATCTGTCCGACCGGACTCTTCAGGAACGCGACGCCGCCCGAGTGCCCCGGGCAGTGCCACGAATAGGAGCCGTCCGCCGCGTAGTGCGTCAGCGCACGGAAGAACGGCGGCGCCAACCCGTCGAGATACGCGCGCGCCTCGCGAATGATATGGCGCGCGACGAACTCGGGCGTGTCCTCGAACATGTGGATGAAGCCGTGCAGTTCGCGCAGCACGTCGTTCGGGATGTGCTGCGAGGTGCGCGTCTCGCCGTACAGGTAGATCGGGATATCGGCGTTGCGAAACCGGATCTCCTTGATGAACTGACGCAGGTTGAGCACCGCCGGGTCGAGTTCCGGCCCGGGCGTGAACTCTTCGTCGTCGATCGACAGGATGAACGCCGACGCGCGCGACTGCTGCTGCGCGAACGACGACAGATCGCCGTAGCTGGTGACGCCGAGGATCTCCACCCCCTCGTCCTCGATCGCCTTGGCCAGTGCCCGGATGCTCAGCCCCGAAGTGTTCTCCGAGCGATAGTCCTCGTCGATGATCACGACGGGAAAGCGGAATTTCATCGATTCACCTTTCACCGCGGGCGCTGGGCACCGCGGCAGTCGCTAGATCTTCGGAAGCGTGACGCCGACCTGGCCCTGGTACTTGCCGCCGCGGTCGCGGTACGACGTCTCGCAGACGTCATCCACCGCCGACTCGAAGAAGATCATCTGCGCGACCCCTTCGTTCGCATAGATCTTTGCCGGCAGCGGGGTGGTGTTGGAGAATTCGAGCGTCACGTAGCCTTCCCATTCGGGCTCGAGCGGCGTGACGTTGACGATGATGCCGCAGCGCGCATAGGTCGACTTGCCGAGACAGATCGTCAACACGTTGCGCGGGATGCGAAAGTATTCGACCGTGCGCGCGAGCGCGAACGAGTTCGGCGGAATGATGCACACATCCGATTGCAGATCGACGAACGAATGCGGATCGAAGTTCTTCGGGTCGACGATCGTCGAATTCAGGTTGGTGAACAGCTTGAACTCGTCCGAGCAGCGCACGTCGTAGCCGTAGCTCG
>JACMMK010000266.1 GCA_014379045.1 Burkholderiales bacterium | reverse complement strand
GCCGGATGCAGCACCGAACTGTTGTGCAGGTCGTCCTGCTCGACCACGTGCGACGCGCCACCGTTGACGAGCGCGGCGAACAACGGCGACGTCGAGGTCCGGTTGGTGAGGATCTGCGCGCTGCCCGGGCGGGCGCTGTCGAAGGCGGGGCCCATCTCCGCCGCGAAGCGTTCCAGCGCGCCGATCGGGCGCGCCGAGCGGCCGGCGAGGGTACACGCGAACCAGTCGAGAAACAGGTCTTCGCAACGCGCGACGACGTGCGCCGGCAACTGCTCGTAGCGAAGCGTCGCGAGAAAGCCCGAAAGGGCTGCGGTTGTGCCCGCGGGTTGCGGTGCCGGATCGTTCATCGGTGTGTTCCTCCTCGTTCTTTCTGCGGGCGCTCGCCTCTTGTGTGGGATGCGGCGTGGACCGCTTACACGGTGCGTCGCCGATGCAACGTCGCGATCGATTCTGCGCTGTGCCCGAGTTCGCGCAGGATGCGATCGGTATGCTCGGCGAGCGCAGGCACCGGTGCCATCGCTGCCTCGAAATCGTCGAACGCCGCCGGGGGCAGTATCGCCCGCATCGACCCGCCCGGGTGGGCCACGTCACGCCAGCGCGCGCGCGCCTGCAACTGCGCGTGCGCCCAGACCTCGTCGGGCGTGTTGAGCCGGCTGTTGGCGATGCCGGCGCGATCGAGCCGCTCGATCAGCACGTCGGCATCGAGCGTCGAGAACACTGCGTCGAAGATCTGCATCATCTCGCTGCGGCACGCGGTGCGCTTCGTGTTGCTGTCGAAACGTGGATCACGCGCGAGGTCGGGCTGCTGCAGGACCTCGTTGCAGAACACGACCCATTCGCGCTCGTTCTGCAGCCCGAGCATCACGCTCTTGCCGTCGCGGCAGTCGAACTTCCCGTACGGCACGATCGTCGCATGATCGGGACCGCTGCGCATCGGTGCCTTCCCCGAGTAGTGGGTGTAGTAGACCGGGTGACTGTTCCACTCGACCAGGCAGTCGAACATCGGCACTTCGATATGCGCGCCCTCGCAGGTGCGTTCGCGCCGGTAGAGCGCGGCCAGGATCGCCGAGTGCGCATGCATGCCGGTGGCGATGTCGGCAATCGAGATGCCGACCTTGCACGGGGTGTCGGCGGTGCCGGTCACCGACAACACGCCCGACTCGCTCTGGATCAGCAGGTCGTAGGCCTTCTTCTGCGCATACGGTCCGGTCGAACCGTAGCCGGAGATGTCGCACACGATCAAGCGCGGATCGCGTGCGCGCAGGGCCTTGGCGCCGAAGCCGAGGCGCTCGATCGCCCCGGGCGCGAGATTCTGTAGGAACACGTCGGCGCGAGCGACCAGTGCCTGCAGGATCGCGCAGGCCTCGGGCTGCTTCAGGTCGAGGCTCAGCGATTCCTTGTTGCGATTCAGCCAGACGAAGTACGCCGACTGTCCGTCGACCGCCTGGTCGTAGCCGCGCGCGAAGTCGCCGCCGTCGGGGCGCTCGACCTTGATCACGCGCGCGCCGAGATCGCCAAGCTGGCGCGCCGCGAACGGCGCGGCCACGGCCTGCTCGACCGACACTACCGTGATGCCGTCGAGCGGCAGTTTCGCTGTCATCGACCGCCCCGTTCAGAACGACCGCGGCATGCCGAGCACATGCTCGCCGATGTACGACAGGATCAGGTTGGTCGAGATCGGCGCCACCTGGTAGAGACGGGTCTCGCGGAACTTGCGCTCGATGTCGTATTCGGCGGCGAAGCCGTAGCCGCCGAAGGTCTGCACGCACACGTTCGCCGCCTCCCACGAGGCGTCTGCTGCAAGCAGCTTCGCCATGTTCGCTTCGGCACCGCAGGCACGGCCGGCATCGAACAGCGCACACCCCTTGAAGCGCATCAGATCGGCCGCCTCGACATTCACATGCGCGCGTGAGATGGGGAACTGGATACCCTGGTTCTGTCCGATCGGGCGGTCGAACACGACGCGGTCCTTCGAGTATCCGCTTGCCTTCTCGATGAACCAGTGGCCATCGCCGATACACTCGGCGGCGATCAGCAGCCGCTCGGCGTTCATGCCGTCGAGGATGTACTTGAAGCCATTGCCTTCCTCGCCGATCAGATTTTCGGCCGGCACTTCGAGATCGTCGAAGAACAGTTCATTGGTCTGGTGGTTCATCATGTTGCGGATCGGCTTCACGGTGAGCCCGTTGCCGATCGACTGCTTCAGATCGACGATGAACACCGACAGGCCTTCGGACTTCCGGCGTACCTGGTCCTTCGGTGTCGTGCGCGCGAGCAGCAACATCAGATCGGAATACAGCACGCGCGAGATCCACACCTTCTGGCCGTTGACGACATAGCGGTCGCCGCGCTTCACCGCGGTTGTTTTCAGGTTCGTCGTGTCGGTGCCCGTCGATGGCTCGGTGACGCCGAACGACTGCAGGCGCAGCGCGCCGCTCGCGATGCCGGGCAGGTAGCGCCGCTTCTGCGCCTCGGACCCGTGCCGCAGCACCGTGCCCATCGTGTACATCTGCGCGTGCACGTAGCCTGAATTGCCGCCCGCGTGATTGATCTCTTCGAGAATGATCGACGCCTCGGTCAGCGTCACGCCGGAGCCGCCGTACTCTTCCGGAATCAGTGCCCCGAGCCAACCCGCATCTTCCAGCGCCTTGATGAACGTTTCGGGATAACCGCGCTCTTCGTCGATGCGACGCCAGTATTCGCCGTCGAATCCCGCACACAGATCACGGACCGCCTCGCGCAGCGGCTGATGGGTGTCGGTCAGGTCTGGGGCATTCATCGGCAGTCGGCTCCGGTGCGTGCATCGTCGCGCGGGGACGGCGACTGCGGGCAAACGGCTCGAAACGGACTCGAATTATAGGCGTGCCTGCCCGTCGGCGACAGCGAAACAGTATGATCGAGGCGATCGGGCGGCCACGGGCGCGTCGTCGTCTGTTACCGCGACCGGGTCGGGCAAGGCACACGATGAACGACGGGATCAGACATGGCTGAAGCGATTACGGGGTGGCCGGACGACGTCTACACCGAGCTGGACGCCGCAGGTATCCGCCAGGTGTCGTATGTTCCCGATGCCGGACACAGTCGGCTGATCCAGCGCTGCCGCAGCAATCGCGCGATGCGAACGGTATCGTTGACCACCGAGGAAGAAGGCGTGGCGATGGGCCTCGGCGCCTGGCTGGGCGGCGTGCGCCATGTGCTGCTGTTGCAATCCTCGGGCGTCGGCAACACGATCAACATGCTCGCCGCACCGATCGAGATGCGGGTGCCGCTGTTGATGCTGGTGACGATGCGCGGCGAGTGGGCCGAGTTCAATCCCTGGCAACTGCCGATGGGACAAGGCACGCGCGCAGCGCTGGAGAGCGTCGGCACGCTGGTGTATGCCGTCGACCGCGCCGACGAGATCGCCGAGACTGTCGCTGCCGCAGCCAGGATCGCATTCAATACCGGCCGTGTGGTCGCCGTGCTGATCGGTCAGCGCGCGATCGGCGCGAAGACCTGGAACAAGTGATGCGGACCGGGCAGAAACGAGCGAGGGCGGCGCGACGATGACACCTGAGAAAGCGGCGAAAAAGAATCCGGTGCGCGCGCGCAAGCTGCTGCGGCGCGAACTGGTCGAGGCGATTCTCGCGCGCCGCGGCGATGCGTTGGTCGTCACCGGCCTCGGTACGACCTGTTACGACGTGTTCTCCGTCGGCGACAACCCGCTCAATTTCTACAACTGGGCGGGCATGGGTGGCGCGGCGATGGTCGCGCTTGGCCTCGCACTCGCGCAGCCGAAGCGGCGCGTCCTGTGCATCACTGGCGACGGCGAAATGCTGATGGGCCTGGGCAGCCTGGCGACGATCGCGTGCGAGAAGCCGAAGAATCTGTCGATCGTCGTGATGGACAACGAGCATTACGTCGAAACCGGGATGCAGGGCACGCATACCGGCCGCGGCGTCGATCTTGCGGCTATGGCCAAAGGCGCCGGCTTCGCCATCGCGACCAATGTCACGAACGAAGTGGCGTTTCGCCGGGCGCTGTCGCTGATCCACGGCAACGCCGGCCCGGTGTTCGTCAACGTGAAAGTGAGCCCTGCGCAGCCGCCGATGACCTTGCCGATGCGCGATGGTCCGTACATCCGCAGCCGGTTTCGCGATGCACTGCTGGGGCCGGAGATCGCGCATCCGACGATGGTACCGAGCGCGACGTAGTGGCCATTGCCGATCCGGTGTCCACCGCTACCGATACGCTGAAAGTCTATCGCCACTACATCGATGGCAGGTCGGTGGCGCCGGCGGGCGACCGTTATTACGAGACGTTCGACCCGTTCGTGGCGAAGCCGTGGGCGATGGTCGCGCAGGGTGACGCGCGCGATGTCGAGCGTGCGGTGCAGGCCGCGCACCGCGCGTTCAACGAAGGCCCCTGGCCGCGTCTGACTGCATCGCAGCGCGGTGCGCTGCTGCTCAGGCTCGCCGATCTGATCGGCCCCGAATCACGCCGTCTGGCCGAGATCGAGGTGCGCGACAACGGCAAGCTGTTGGCCGAGATGGCGGCCCAGACCGCCTACATGGCGAACTGGTATCGCTACTACGGCGGGCTCGCCGACAAGATCGAAGGCGCGGTGATTCCTACCGACAAGGCCGACACCTTCAACTTCACCCGGCACGAACCGCTGGGGGTGATCGCCGCGATCGTGCCGTGGAATTCGCCGTTGCTGCTGAGTGCATGGAAGCTCGCACCGGCACTGGCCGCCGGCAACACCGTGGTCATCAAGCCCTCGGAGTACACATCGGCGTCGATCCTCGAGTTCATGCGTCTGATCGAAGCGGCGGGCTTTCCGCCGGGCGTGGTGAATGTCGTCACCGGCTTCGGCCCGGAGGTCGGCGCGCCACTCGCCGAGCATCCGCTGGTCGCGAAGATCGCATTCACCGGGTCGGACCGCACCGGGCAACTGATCTATCAGAGCGCTGCCAGGGGATTGAAGCGCGTCAGCATGGAACTCGGCGGCAAATCCCCGAATATCGTGTTCGACGACGCGGAGATCGACAACGCGGTGAAGGGCGTGATCTCGGGCATCTTCGCCGCCACCGGGCAGACCTGCATCGCGGGCTCGCGGCTGCTCGTGCAGCGCTCGATCCACGACGACTTCGTCAAGCGGCTGGTCGCGTTCGCACGCACCGCGAAAATGGGCAACCCGATGGATGCCGGCACGCAGGTCGGTCCGGTGACCAACCTGGCGCAGTACCGGAAGATCCTCGAGTACATCGACATCGCGAAGGGCGAGGGCGCGATCGCGGTGCTCGGCGGGGGCAAGGCGACGCGGCCCGAATGCGGCAGCGGCTGGTTCGTCGAGCCGACGATTTTCGTCGGCGTGAAGAACGCGATGCGCATCGCGCAGGAAGAGGTGTTCGGCCCGGTGCTGGCGGTGATCCCCTTCGATGACGACGAGCACGCGATCGCGATCGCCAACGACGTGCAGTTCGGGCTCGCCGCCGGCGTGTGGACGCAGGACATGCGCCGCGCCCTGAACATGAGCACGCGGCTGCGTGCGGGCACCGTCTGGGTCAACACGTATCGCGCGGTGTCGTACCTGTCGCCGTTCGGGGGCTACAAGCGAAGCGGCCTGGGGCGCGAGAACGGTCAGGACATGATCCGCGAATACCTGCAGACCAAGAGCGTGTGGATCTCGACCGCGGCCGAGGTGCCCAATCCGTTCGTGATGCGCTGACCGGACCCGCGGCAGCTTTTCAGCGTACCGCGAACGCGCCGCTGGAGCGGTCGAGGCGGCTCGACAGGTCGGTCAGTACCTTCGCCAGTTGTTCGAGTTCCGACGCCGCCGCATTGCTGCGTTCGTTCATCTGCGCGATCTCCTCGACCTTGCGCGCGATCGTGGTCGACGCGGCCGACTGCTCGTCGAGCGAACCGCTCATTTCGGTCACCGAGGCGGATACGCGCGCCGACGCACTCGAAATGCCCTCGATCGCGCCGCTGACCTCGGCGGAATGTTCTTCTTCGTCGCGCACCTGGGTGACGACGGTTGCCATCTTCGTTTGCGTGTCCTGGGCGACGTTCTGGATCGTCACCACCACCGCGGTGATCTCGGCCGTCGAGCGGGACGTGCGCTCGGCGAGCGCGCGCACTTCGTCGGCCACCACGGCGAAGCCCCGCCCAGCCTCGCCAGCACGCGCGGCCTCGATCGCCGCGTTGAGTGCGAGCAGATTGGTCTGCTCTGCGATGTCGCGAATCACCTGGATCACGGTGGATATGTCGCGCGCCTTCGTGCCGAGTTCGCTCATCGCCGTCTCGGCGTCGCGCACGCTGTCGCCGATGCGGCCGATGCGGGCGACGCCTAGCCTGATCGACTCCGCGCCCTGTTCGGCGGCGCCGCGCGCGTCCACCGACGCGCACTGAGCCACCTTCGCATTGCCGGTGATCTGCGCGACGCTGACGGTCAATTGCTCGACGCTGACGGCGATCGACGCGGTTTCATCGGATTGCTTCGACACCAAGGCGGCAAGATGGGTCGAGGTCGTCAATGCGAGTTCTGCGGAATCACGCACCGCCTTCGCGCTGGTGTCGACCTCGCCGAGCAGGCCGACCAGCGATTCGCGCATCGCGATCAGCGACCCCATCACGCTATGGGTCGGGCCGCGAACCGGGGGCAGCGGCAGATTCAGTCGGCCCGCAGCGATTTCCGCGGCAAAGGCGCACGCCTCGCGCGGGTCGGCGCCGAGTTGCCGACGCAGCGTCGCAAGAAGGAGCAGGCAAAGTGCGGTCATCGCGAGTGCGAGCACGAGCGCGCTGCACAGTGCGACGATCGCGGCACTGGCATGCGCGCGCGCGGCATCCGTGGCGGCACGCGCGACCTGCTCGTTCTGATGGGCGATCAGCTCCGCCAGTGCGGCCTGATACTGGATGCGACGTCCATGGGTGTCGTTCAGCAACTGCGCGCGCGCACCCTCGACATTGCCTTTGGCCGCCATCTCCAATGCGACCGCCCGACTGTCGGTGTAGGCTTTGCGCACGGTCAGCGCTTGCGCGAGCAGGGCCTTCCCAGAGTCATCGGCCACGGTCGATTCCAGCGTCTTGAAGCGTTCGGTGATCGATGCCGACGTCGCCTTCATTTCGGCCTTGAACGCCTGGTCGGCCTTGCCGTCGGCGAGTCCGACCAGGTTCGCGGTCGCGATGTAGTTCCGCGCGACCGACTGGATGATCTCGTTGGCGGCGAGCACTTTCGGAAAATGGTTGCCGGTGATCGCTTTCACATCGTTCTCGACCTGGTCGATTGAACGGTACAAGGCGCCACAAGCGATCAGCGCTACAATCAACAGGGCGGTAAAACCGCCGGCGACCTGGGTGCGCAGGGTCATTGGGTGTTCTCCATTCCGGGCGCGAGGCGATAGCGAGTCTGGCACGATGGGTTGGGTGCCACCCCCGTTAACGAACCCGGAACGTTGAAACTTGAGGCCGCGCGGCGTGCACTGTCGAATGCGCCACGGCCGGGGCGTCAGAAAGCTGCTTTCCCGCTGTGCGAAGCGACCCTTACAGTATCGAATGATCCCCCCTTCAACGTCTATCCAGACCCACTACGAGGTGTTGCGGGTTGCGCCCGACGCGTCGGGCGACGAGGTGCGCACCGCGTATCGACGTCTGTCCAGGCGCTTTCATCCGGACCGTCACCCCCGGCATGTCGAAGCGGCGGCGCGGATCATGGCGTCGATCAATGTCGCCTACGACGTATTGTCCGATGGGCACCGGCGTGCCGATTACGACCACGCGTTGCGCGCCGAGGCGACGCCGCGGTCGACGATGCAGGGCGCGGCCTTCGCTGCGGCAACCCGGTCGAGCGCGCCCCGGCGAGCCACCGCTGACCCCGCGCCTTTTTTCGGGACGCATCGCAATGCGATCGCCGACCATGCGGCACGACGAAGAATGCTGGCGGTGCGGCGGCTGGTCACCGCCTCGGCGCTGTTCTGTGCCGCCGGCCTGTTGATCGGCGCATGGATGGCGATCACGCCCTACGTCATCGCCCCCACCGTGGATGTGGCTGCCATCCTCGACGCGCGCGATGCGCGTCGGGCAGGCGTATCCGGCGATACTTCACGCGGCGCCGCCAGGGCGGGACAGGACAGCGCGTACCGACGGGCCCAGGACGACGCCGAGCCGGCGCTGCTCGAGCACAGCCACGTGCGTCCGCTGGAGTCTCCCAACGGCAGTCCGTGGCCCAGCCTGTCGGGCGAGCTCGGTGGCTATGCGCGGCGCTACGACGACGGCACGGCACGGCTGATGCTCGACAACCGGATGGGCCCGTCGGACGTGTTCGCGAAGGTCTACCGACTCACCGACGACGGGTTGACGCCGGCACGCCACGTGTTCGTTCGCGCGCGCGAACAACTCGCGCTCGAGCGACTGCGCGCGGGCGCCTACGAGGTGCGCTATCTGTCGCTCGATAGCGGGCAGACCTCGCGTTCCGAGCGGCTGGTCTTCGACGATGCCAGCGGTGGCATGTTGCCCCAGTCGTTCCGGCTCGACGACATGCTGGGACGCAGCGGTCGCGCCACACCGATTCCGCGCGAAGATTTTCAGATGCCTGCGCTGCGCCTCAAGCTTTCGCAGGAACCGACCGCCCCCGCGACGACCGCCCGCTGAGTCCGGCGCACCCCTTCGGTGCCGAAACGCCGTGATCCGGCGACTTTCGGCAGGCATGGCGATTGCGCCATGGCGAAGCGCGTGCCGAATGGCCACGTGCGCAGCCACCGACCTGCGGAGCGTCCGATGCCAGATAATCAATTCGCGAACCTCGAAACTCTGGCACGTGGGGACTCTCGATCGGGGAGGTATCCGTTCGATGCTCTGCAAGCCGCGTCGGAATGCCGGATGGGGGCAGTGGTCGGCGATCGGGGAACGCATTTCCGGGTGTGGGCGCCCAATGCGCAGCGCGTCTTCGTCACCGGCACTTTCAACGGCGGGGTCGATCGAGCGCATCCGCTTGAGCGCGACGACAACGGATGTTGGTCGATCGATCTCGATGCAGCGGCGCCTGGCGACGAGTATCGCTACCTCGTCCATACGACCGATGGCCGAGTGTTGTCGCGCAACGATCCGTATGCGCTGGCGCTGACCAATTCGATCGGTAACTCGATCATCTACGATCACTGCGCATTCGACTGGGGCGATGATGCGTTCCAGACGCCCGCATGGAACGATCTGGTCATCTACGAACTTCATGTCGGAAGTTTCCACGCCCGCGAGGAAGGCCGGCCCGGCGATTTCCATTCAGCGATTGCGCGCCTGCCCTACCTGCGCAGTCTCGGCGTGACCGCGGTCGAAGTGATGCCGCCGTTCGAGTTCGCCGGCGACTATTCATGGGGCTACAACCCGGCCCATCCGTTCGCGATCGAGCAGGCCTATGGTGGTCCGGACGCGTTCAAGTCCTTCGTCAAGGCGTGCCATCACAACGGCATCGCGGTGATTCTCGATGTCGTCTACAACCACTTCGGCCCGGGCGATCTCGATCTGTGGCAGTTCGACGGCTGGAGCGAGAACGACAAGGGCGGCATCTATTTCTACAACGACTGGCGCTCGTCGACGCCGTGGGGCGAAACCCGCCCCGACTACGGTCGCGCTGAAGTGCAGCAGTACATCCGCGACAACGCGCTGATGTGGCTCGAGCAGTTTCGCTGCGACGGGCTGCGCATGGACATGATTCCCTACATCCGGAACGTCCATGCCAATGAAGACCCGAACGATCACCTGCACGACGGCTACGCGCTGTTGCAGCAGATCAACGGCGAGATCGCCGAGCGCTTTCCGCGCGCCCTGACGATCGCCGAAGACCTGCACGGCAACGACTTCGTCACCGGCGCGGTCGTCGACGGCGGCTGTGGTTTCGGGTCGCAGTGGGATGCCGATTTCGTGCACCCCGTGCGCAACGCGCTGATCGTCGTCAACGACGACGACCGTGACATGGACGCGATCGCCCACGCATTGACGCGCCGCTACAACAATGATGCATTCCGACGGGTGATCTACACCGAGTCGCACGACGAAGTCGCCAACGGCCGCGCGCGCGTGGCGGAAGAGATCTCACCCGGCGCTGTAGACAACTACTACTCGAAGAAACGCGCGGCTCTCGGAGTGGCGCTGGTGCTGACTGCCCCGGGTATTCCGATGCTGTTCCAGGGACAGCCGCTGCTCGAGGACAAGTGGTTCTCCGACACCGATCCGGTCGACTGGTCACGGTTCTCCGAGATGAAGGGGTTCGTGCGGCTGCATCGCGATCTGGTGAACCTGCGCACCAACCGCACCGGCTTCACGCGCGGATTGGCGGGGCAGCATGTATCGATCCTCTATCTGAACCACGAGCAGAAAGTGCTTGCCTTCCATCGCTGGATGGAAGGCGGCCCGCGTGACAGCACTGTCGTGGTGCTCAATTTTCGTGACCAGGCGCATGACGCATTGCCGTTGCCGATGCCTTCCCCCGGCACCTGGAAGGTGCGCCTGAACAGCGACTGGGCGGGCTACGACGAAGACTTCAACGACCACGAAATCCACGACAGCGCCACCTATGACGACGGCGAATACTGGTACGCCCCGGTCGGACTCGCCGCCTACGGGGTCGTCGTGCTCTCGCAGGACTGAGAGGTGCTGGGCGCGCGGCGCCCGGCCGGGTAGCCGTCAGCGACTGATCGCAGGGAAAGTCACGGCGATCCCCCAGGCGAAAGCACAGGCGTTCGCGAACGCCGACGGCCACGGACTGCCGGTCGCGCGAAAGCTCCATCGGCTGAACAGCCCGTAGATGATGAAGAGCACCAGGATCGCCGGGATGATGATGACGAGAAAGAACAGTCGCTCGAGATCGAGGCCGACAGCGATCGCGAGCGAGACGATGAAGCACGCCTTGGTGAACGGATACGCCCAGCGCGGCGCCCGGGCATTGCGCGTCAACCATTCGTCGGCGGCGAACCAGATCAGCGTTCCGACCAACATCGCCGCGATCAACGGAACCCGTCCCGCGGCAGGGGTGAGATTGAACAGGTAACGATCGACCGGCACGCCGATCGCGAGCGTCGACCACGCCAGCACTGCGGTCGCGCCCACCAGCGTGGCGAGCGCAGGCGCACGTGGCGCATGCAGGACGAGGACCCGCCTGCGCACTAGCCAGACGATGCCGAGCGCGGTGAACAGGCCGTAGACGGCGAAGTGGAGCAGCAGGTAATCGCCGAGAAGGATCGGCAGGAACGAGGTCGGCACGGTTCGCAGCACCAGCGGGGTGGCCAGGGCGGGTACCAGCGTGACGATCAGCCAGTCGCGCAGCCGGATCGGACGCTGCGGAGAAAACGCGTCGACGTTCCTCATCGCGCGCGGCCGGAATCCTGCCGAGCTTGCCAGTGCGCTGCGCAGTAGCCGCGACAGCGGCCAGGTCAGTGCAACGACACCGATCATCAGCGCGGCGATCGCGCGGCCGCGGGCATCGATGAATCGAGGCTGCTGCACCGACGTCGCGGTCGACCGCTCGAGGGGCACGCGCGCGAAGGTGCCGTCGAGCCAGTCGAGCGTTTCGCGCAGGCTGGTCGGGTGGTAGAGAACGCCGATGTGCTCGGCGCCTGCCGCGAGCGCGAACCGACGCGCGCTGCCATCGGCCAGACTGCCGTAGGTGACACCGGCTTTCACGTCAGCGTAGGCGACACCGGATTCCACCCCCTGCGCACGCGTCGCGGACGGCGTGCCGTCCGGCGTACCGGCGACGAGCGTGCGCCCGAACGCCTGCACCATCGCCGGCTCGAGCGAGCCGTAGATCGACAACAGGTTGCGCGGTGCGATCATCTGCGCTCCACCGAACACCAGTGACACCCCTACGGTGGCGGCGATCTCGGGATGCGCCTGCGCGTAGCGCACGACGAGGTCCGAGGCCATCGAGTGCCCGAGCACGGCGACGCGCCGGTCGGATTGCGGCAACGCCTGCGCGCCCGTGACCGTCTGCTCGATCGACGCGAGCAATGCGGCGAGCAGCGCGTCGTGCTCGCGCAGGCTGCCCGGCAACGGTGTGGGGTGCCGGCCGTGTCCGGGGAAATCGAAGGTGACGGCGAGATAGCCGTTGCGCGCGAGTGTGACCGCAAACGGCTGCATCAGTTGCTGCGAGCCGGCGAAGCCGTGCGCGATGACCACGACCGGACGCGTCGTGTGCGCAATTCGATCGGCCGGCGCGACCGGCACGGCCGTACCGGTCTCGTCGGTTCGGCCCGAGAACACCGTGACCGGAATCGGCCCCCACTGCGTTGCAGTGATCTCCAGACTGCGCGTCGCGGCGGCGAACTGCGTCAGTGCCCACCCGATCGAAGCAATTGCCGCCAACGCCACGATCGTGGCGGCGATGGTGCCAGCCGCCCTACGCACGAGCGTCTGAAGGCCCCGCGCCCGATCTGCGCTGCGTGCAGTGGTTGCTGATCACAGCAGCCCGCGCGCGATACCGCCGTCGACCAGCACCGACTGTCCGGTGATGTAGCTCGCCTGATGCGACGCGAGGAACGCGACCATCGCTGCGATCTCCTCCGGCCGTGCGAACCGGCGCAGCGGAATGTCACGCGTGAATTCTTCGATCACCGCTTCTTCGTCGACGCCGCGCTCGGTGGCGAGCTGGGTGGCGCGGCGGGTCCATAGCGCGGTACGCGTGCGCCCCGGCGAAACCGAATTGACGCGGATGCCGAAGCGCGCGAGTTCGGCGGCGAGCGTCTTCGTGAGCGCGATCAATCCCGCCTTGTGCACGTTCGACACCACCTGATGCTCGTAGGGCATCCGCGCCCCCGCGCCGCCGAGCAGCACGATGCTGCCGGTACCGGCGACTTTCAGCATCGGCAGCGCAAGGCGGATCGCGCGCACCGCCGAGAGCACGTTGAACTCGTAGTTCATCAGCCACGCTTCGTCGGTCAACTCCTCGAACAGCGCGTGCTGGCTGCCGCCGACCGCGGACACGAGGATGTCGAGACGCGCGCCACCGTTGCCGTCGCCCGACCGCAGCCAGTCGGTCAATTTAGCGACATCGTAGGCCTGCGTGATGTCGGCCGCGAAGTGGCGCACCGGACGTCCGACCGCTGTCTCCAGCATATCGGCCGCGTGCGCGAGCTTGGAAGGATCGCGCGACACGATGGTGACCTGCGCGCCGTTGTCGAGCAACGCGCGCGCCGTGGCGAGCCCGATTCCTTCGGAGCCGCCGATGACCAGCGCGTGTTCGTCGCGTATGCCGAGATCCATGACTGTTCCGTTCCGCCGTTCGACGCGTGACTTTAGGACGACGAGCGTATCAGTCCAGCCTGGTTCCCGATAGGCGCACCACCTTGCCCCAGAGCTCGTGCTGCTGGCGCAGGAACGCGCCGAACTCGGCACCCGCGTGCGTGCCGGGCACCGCCGCCTGGGCGAGGATGCGTTCGCGCGTCGCCGCTTCCTTGACGACCGCCGCCATGTCGCTGGTCCAGCGCGTGAGGATCTCCGGCGGTGTGCCGGCAATGCCGAGCCCGCCGATCCAGCCGACTGCTTCGTAACCGGCGAGCTGCTCGCCGATCGTCGGGATGTTCGGGGCCGCGGGCACCCGTTCGCGCGTGGTCACGCCGAGCGCGCGCAGCCTGCCCGACTGGATCGAGGGCAGCGCGGAGGTCAGGCTGTCGAACATCAGCGTCACATGCCCGCCGAGCAGATCCTGCAGCGCAGGTCCGCTGCCCTTGTACGGCACATGCACCATCTTCACCCCGGCGCTCGTGGTGAACAGCTCTGCGGCGAGGTGTTGCGAGGTCGCGGGCCCCGCGGAGGCGAACTGCACCTGCCCGGGTCGCGCGCGCGCGAGCGCGATCAACTCCTTCACCGACTTCACCGGCAGGCTGGGATGCGCGACGATCACGAGCGGCAACGCCACCAGCTGCGCGAGCGGCACGAAATCCTTCTGCACGTCGTATGGCAGTTTCGAGAACACATGCGGGTTGATCGAGATCGGACCCGCCGACCCCATCAACACCGTGTAGCCGTCGGGCTTGGCGCGCGCGGCCGCCTCGGCACCGATGACCCCGGCGCCGCCGGCTCGGTTCTCGACGATCACCGTCTGGCCCCAGGTCACGCTCAGTCGGTCGGCCGCGAGCCGGGCGAAGATGTCGGCGGCCTGACCCGGCGGAAACGGCACGATGATGCGCGCAGGTCGGGCGGGAAACGATTGGGCGAATGCGGGTGCCAACACCAGCCCGGTCGACACGAGCGCACCCAGCCCGATGGTCGTGGTCACTGCAGCGACTCGAATGGTCGGTATCATCTGGCATCCTCCTCCGGAAGCTTCGGCAGGATAGCAGACGCGGTGTGCGGCGCTCCGTTCGAGTCAATGCACTGCCGAGACTCCACGGACAATGCTCAAGCGCATCACTTCACGAGGCCAGCACGCGATGAACGACCCGATTCCAAACGACCTGATCGTCCACGACGCGCCAGTTGCGCGCGCACCCAGCGACAACCTGTTCGGCAGCGACGCGATCGCCGACACGCTGCGCCAGCTCGAGATTTCCTATATCGCGCTGAACCCCGGGGCGAGTTACCGCGGTCTGCACGACAGCATCGTGAATTACCTGGGCAACCGCGCACCGCAGATGCTGCTCTGCCTGCACGACGAGCACGCGGTGCATATCGCGCAGGGGTACTGGAAGGCGTCCGAGAAGCTGATGGCCTCGGCGCTGCATTCCAACGTCGGGCTGATGCACGCGACGATGCCGATTTTCGACGCGTGGTGCGATCGCACGCCGGTACTGATCCTCGGCGCCACCGGTCCGATGGATGCGGCCCGTCGTCGCCCCTGGATCGAATGGATCCACACCTGTGCAGATCAGTCCGCGCTGGTGCGCAACTTCACCAAGTGGGACAACCAGCCCGGCTCGGTGCCGGCTGCGGTCGAGGCACTGCTGCGCGCGCGGCAGATCGCGCTGACCGCGCCGCGCGGCCCCGTGTATGTGAATCTCGACGTGGCGCTGCAGGAAGACAAGATCGCCGCGTTGCCGACGCTGCCCGACATGGCACGCTTCGCGCCGCCCGAAGCGGTGCACCCGTCGCCCGATCTGGTCAAGCGCGCGGCCGCGCTGCTCTCCGGCGCCAGGCG
>JACMMK010000265.1 GCA_014379045.1 Burkholderiales bacterium | reverse complement strand
CGAGCGCTGCCACCTCGCCCGCCGAGACGCCGGCGCGCGCGAGCGCCTCGGTCGCCGTGGCGAGCTGCGTCGCCCAGATCTCTTCGGGATCGTGTTCGACCCAGCCCGGCTGCGGATAGTGTTGCGCGATCTCGCGCTGTGCGCTCGCGCGCACCGTGCCGTCGTCGGCGACGACCAGCGCGCGCGAGCTCGTCGTGCCCTGGTCGAGCGCGAGCACGAAACGCTTCATCGATCGGACGTCCCCGGCGGCTTGGGCGTCGACGCAGGCGCAGCCGGCACCGCCGGCTGCCTCAGCTCCGCGGGCACCCAGTCGGGCCGGTCGGTGATCACCGCATCGACGCCATGCGCGGCGAGCAATCGCAGCGAATCCGGGTCGGCGACGTCGTAGACGAAGTTCCACCAACGCGCCGCCCGCGCCTGCCGCAACAGCGTCGGCGTAAGCACGCGCTGGTCCCACACCAGCGTGCGCAGCCATTTTGCTTCGTCGTAGGTGTTCAGCAGCGCCGGCAGATCGGCGGGCGCATACGACAGCAGCAGACCCGCGGGCACCGGCGCGCAGCGCGCACACTGCGCGACCAGGTCGTGCCGGAACGAGGTGACGATGATCCGGTGGGTCGAGGCGAACGCATTGAGCGCCTGCAGCACCGCGCCGATCGCTGCCGGCGCCTTGATCTCGATGTTCCAGATCATCTTCGGGAAACGCAGCAGCGCATCGTTGAGCGAAGGTATCGGGTAGCCCGCGAGGTGCGCGATGTCCTGGCGCGCCAGATCAGCGATCGGGCGTCCCTTCACTTTCTCATCGTGGAACAGCACGGGTACACCATCGCGCGACATCCGCACGTCGGTCTCGATGCCATCGGCACCGACGCGAACCGCTGCATCGAACGCCTGGAGCGTGTTCTCGGGAAAGACGACGTGATGGCCGCGGTGAGCAAAAACCAGCATGAACGGGCGGGCTCCGAGGCGAGTTCCGTCTGAAATTTCAGGTTGCGCCGTGTTGCGCGCAGGAAGTACGTACTGAGGGTCGTAAATCCGTAAAATACCCGCTTGCAGTGGAACGCGCCTCAATGAACGCGATGTGCGATGTTGCCCTGCCGATTCGCGCTTCGATTTCCGGCTCGCCGCACGCACTGAGATCGCGCGCCGGTGCTCACGCTGAGGCGCGTATCGATGCGTGCGTCGCTTCATGGCTGTTCTTCTGCATCGTTACGAACCTTCTCACCGATACACCAACCGATGGAGTGAAATGAGCGAACACACTCAGTACGCAGCCTTCAAGGGCCGCATGCTGATCTTGGGCTTCGGCAGCATTGGACAGGGATCGCTTCCCTTGTTGATGCGACATGTGAACATCGCCCCGGGTCAGATAACGATCGTATCCGCGCATGACAGCGGCCGCGACATCGCCGAACGCTACGGTGTGCGGTTCATCAACGAGCCGGTCACCCGGGATAACTACTCGACGATCTACGGCCGACACCTGGCACGCGGCGACTTCCTGGTCAATGCTTCCGTGGACGTCGGCTCGGTCGATTCGATCGAATGGTGCCAACGGCGCGGCGTGCTCTATCTCGATGCCTGCATCGAACCCTGGGCGGGCGGACACACCGACATGTCGATCGACGTGTCCAGACGTACCAACTATGCGCACCGCGAGCGCGCGTTGGCGTTGCGCAGCGACGACCCGGCGGCACCCACGGCGGTGGTAATGCACGGAGCGAACCCTGGCCTCGTCTCGCACTTCGTCAAACAGGCGCTGCTCGAACTCGCTGCCGAAAGCGGGTTTGCAGCGCAGCCGCGACCGGAACGACGCGAACAGTGGGCGGCGCTCGCGCAACGGCTCGGCATCCGGACCATCCAGGTGTCGGAACGCGATCATCAGACCACCGACCGTCGCAAAGCGCCGGACGAATTCTGCAATACCTGGTCGTCGGACGCGTTCGCAGGCGAGTCGTTGCAGCCGGCCGAGATGGGGTGGGGTACGCACGAGCGGCATTTCCCGCACGACGCACGCCGTTTCGACTTCGGCTGCGGCAGCAGCATCTTCCTCGACCGCACCGGCTGCACGACGCGCGTGCGCTCCTGGGCGCCGCAGGCCGGGCCGTTTCACGGCTATCTGATCTCGCACGGTGAGGCGCACTCGATCGCCGACTTCCTCAGCGTGCGCGACGGCACCACCGTGCGCTATCGGCCGACCTGCTACTACGCCTACCACCCGTGCGCCGACGCCGTCGCATCGCTCGAGCAGTTCGTGGAAAGCCACTATCGATTGCAGCCGGTACAGCGTCTGCTGCGCGACGAACTGACCGGCGGGGTCGACGAACTAGGCGTGCTGTTGTGCGGTCATCCACGCGGCGCCTACTGGTACGGTTCACAGCTGTCGGTGGCGCAGGCCCGGAAACTCGCGCCCTACAACAACGCGACCGGCACGCAGGTCAACATCGGTTTCGTCGGCGCGATCATCTGGGCGATCCGCAATCCGACCGCCGGTATCGTCGAACCCGAACAAGTCGACGACCGTCTGTTGATGGAAATCGCCACGCCGTATCTCGGTCGACTCGGGGGCAACTTTACCGACTGGACCCCGCTCGTCCACCGCGGCGAACTGTTTCCGGAGGACATCGATCGTGATGATCCGTGGCAGTTCAAGAATTTCCGGATCACGACGTAACCGACGCCAACGCCGGCCCGAGACCTGGGCCGGCGTCTTCCGGAATCGACATCCGGCCGGGCGGATGCAACAATCGTGCAGGCGCGACCCGAGCGGTCGCGCCTCACATCACGGAGTTCGCCGCACACCATGGCTTTCGCGTTGTTCTACGTCGTCGCGATCATCATCCTGGCACTGCACTTCACCGGCTGGCTGGCGCGCAACAACCTCGAATGGCTAGTGTTGCTGCTTGCAGTGGCGGTGTTCCCGGCGGTGCTCTACCTCTGACAGTTTCAAGCCGCGCTACGCGACGCTGCGCCCTTCCACGGGAAATTTGGGATCGGTGAAGCCGGGCGTCGACGGGTGACCGGGCTTCACATGACGGTCGATCAGCGCTTCGTCTTCCGCGCCCCATCGATAGTCGAGCGCGGCGAGATAGTCATTCCAGTGTTCGAGCGTGCGCGGCCCGGCCAGCACCGACGACACCCGCCGATTGGCGAGCACCCAGTTGACGGCGAACTGCGCGGCGTTAATGCCACGTGCCGCCGCGTGGGCGACGACATGCTGCGCGATTTCCACCGACTCGGGCCGATATTCGGTTTGCATGATGCGCGCGTCGTGGCGTCCGACCCGTGAGTCGGCGGGCACCGGCTGGCCCGGCGCGTAGCGGCCGGACAACACCCCCCGGGCAATCGGGCTGTACGGCACGATGCCAAGCCCGGCGTCGACGCAGGCCGGGATCAGGTCGACCTCGGCCATCCGGTTCATCGCGTTGTAGTAGGGCGAGCACACGACCGGGCGCGGCACGCCGAGCTTCTCGCAAACATTGACGAAGCGGAGCATCCGCCAGACCGACAGGTTCGAGATGCCGATGTAGCGCACCTTGCCCGCCCGGATCACGTCGCCCAGCGCGAGCGCGGTCTCCTCCTGCGGCGTCGCCGGATCGTCGCGGTGCAGGTACCAGATGTCGACATAGTCGGTCTTGAGGCGAGTGAGGCTGTCGTCGATCGCGCGCATGATCCATTTGCGTGACAGTCCGCGCCGGTTCGGATCGTCGCCCCAGGCGTTGCCGAACTTGGTCGCCAGCACGAAATCATCGCGCCGGTTCGCGATCAGCTTGCCGACGATGCGCTCGGACTCGCCTCCCGAGTAGCTGTCGGCGGTGTCGATGAAGTTGACGCCCGCGTCGCTCGCGCTATCGAAGATGCGTCCTGCCGCCGTGAGATCGGTCTGCTCGCCGAAGTTCATCGCGCCGAGGCAGAGCGGCGACACGCTGAGGCCGCTGTGGCCGAGTCTGCGGTACTTCATCGTACGGTCTCCGTCGGGGGCATCGGTGCGCGGACGTTCAGGGGTAGATCGGTTGCGGGCGTGACCGCGCGCTCAGACGCGTTCGAGGATATGCAGGCCGCGTACCCGGTCGATCACGAACATCAGACCCCGCTCGTCGACGTATACGTCGTTCGCCTGCACCCGCTCGGACCCGGGCGGCGGGTCGGGCAGGAAGTACGCGACTTCCTTCAGCGCATGCGGTCGCGCGATATCGACGATACGCAAGCCATGTGCAAACCAGGTGACCGGCACTTCGGTGCCGGTGATCTTCTCGACCGGCTGATGACAACCGGTCATCGGCGGCTGTTCGACGCCGGGCATGTCGTCGACCTGAAAGCTCGAGAACTGCACCGGATGTCGCTCGTCGGTGACATCGACCATCCACATGAACGCCGCGGGGTACGGCGGGCACCCGTCCATCCGCGCTACGTCTTCATCGGCGACGAGCAACAGGTCGCGCCCGTCGATCTTGAACGGGACCTTGACCGCACTGTGCGTGGGCCACGGAAATGGCGGACTCCAGTCGAGCCCCGAGATCAGCGTGGGTTTCGACAGATCGTCGATATCGAGGATCACGAAGCCCCCGTGCCAGAGGCTGGTGTAGAGCCGGTTACCGAAACGCAACGCATGGTGGCAGCGATGCGCCCACCCCGGCCATGTCGGCGTCTCGCCTCCCGCCGCCCATTGGCCCGGCACCCACCAACGACCGGCTTCGACCGGCTTGACCGGGTCGGCGACATCCAGCACGAGCATGATGTTGCCGACGAAGCCGTCCATCGTCGGCGACAGATACGCGTATCGGCCGTCGAAGTCGAAGCGATGCACGCCGCTCGCAGGTCCGCCGTCGGGTACATGCGTGCAGTCCCAATCCTTGATATGCCTGGGGCGTGCGGGATCGGACACATCGTGCAGGCCGATGCCGCCGCGATAGCCTTCGGGCATCGTCTCGCCGCGCAGCGCACGCGACGACAACGTCTCCCGATTGGTCAGCATCAGGCCGTCGTGCACGCGGACCTTGTGCGAATGCGTGCCGGGCGGCATCGGCAGCTCGGCCAGCAGCTTCGGATGGCGCGGATCGCGCACATCGACGATCGAGGTGCCGTGGGGGTTTCGCATGTGGCCGACATATGCGATGCCACGCTCGACGACGACCTGCCCGCCACCCGCACAATCATGCCAGGCGATCTGCCGTATGCCCTTCGCTCGTGCCATCGTCCTACTCCACCTTGATGCCGGCTTGCCGGATGACTTTCTCCCATTTTGCCTGCTCGCTCTTCAGGTAGGCACCGAACGCCTCAGGGGTGCCGCCGATGATCTCGGCGCCCTGCTCGGCGAGGCGATCCTGCAGCTCGGGCAGACGCAGTGCGCGCACGATGTCGGTGTTCAGGCGCGCGACGATCGACCGTGGCGTCTTGACCGGCGCGACGAATCCGAACCAGCCGTTGACCTCGTAGTTCGGGAATCCCGACTCTGCCACCGTCGGGATCTCACTGGCGCTGGCAAGGCGCTTCGCGCTGGTCACACCGAGCGCGCGCACCCTGCCCGCACGTATCTGCGGCATGGCCGCGACCGCGATGCTGAACAACGCCTGGGTCTGCCCGGCCATCACATCGGCGAGCGCAGGCCCCCCGCCCTTGAACGGCACGTGGATCATGCTGACCCCGGAGAGCTGCTGGAACAGTTCGAGCGCAAGATGCCCGGAGCTGCCGCTGCCGGCCGAGGCGACCGCGAGCTGTCCCGGCTTCGCCTTGGCGTAGGCAACCAGTTCGGCAACCGAGCGGGCCGGCACCGACGGGTGCACGACCAGGATGTTCGGCACCGACATCGCGAGCGAGATCGGGACGAACTCGCGCAGGGGGTCGTACGGCACCTTCTTGTACAGGCTGGTGTTGATCACGAAGCCTGCGTTGGCAAGCAGGATCGTGTGCCCGTCCGGGTCCGACTTGGCGGTGAGTTCGGCGGCGATCATGCCGTTCGCCCCCGCCCGATTGTCGATCAGCACGGTCTGTCCCCATGCAAGCGTGAGTTGCGGCCCGAGCAGCCGCGCGAGAATGTCCGACGGACCGGCCGGGGGCGAGGCAACGATCATCCGGATCGGACGGCTCGGCCACGCCTGTGCCTGAGCATGCGCCGCTGCCGAACCGCTAAGCACGAACGAAGTGCCGACCGCGACCCACGCACGACCCGCACGGGTCGTTGATGGCGACAACCCCTTCATTGCACTGATTCCTTTGAATGACGGCGCCGTTCCTCGCGCGCGAGACACGTTGCCCGGTGCCGATGACGCCGGAGCGGTCGAACCGACAGCCGCCCGACTGTCGGAGACGGCAACGTCACACTTTACGACAAGAAAAAACCCGGAGGTCTTTCGAGCTCCGGGTTCCTTCGCAACGCGAACGTAGTTACTCGTCGCCCTGAAACGCTTCGTCGCGCTTCTTTCGTACCGCCGGCAGGACGATCACGAGCAACGCGCCCGCAGCAAGCACCAGGAAGGTCAAGCTGATCGGGCGCGTGAAGAACACGGTCGGATCGCCCCGCGAAATCAGCAACGCCCGCCGCAGGTTCTCTTCCATCAGCGGCCCGAGGATGAACCCGAGCAGCATCGGCGCCGGCTCGCAACCGAACTTCATGAACGCGTAGCCGACGACGCCGAAGAAACCCATCAGCAACGGATCCTGGATGCTGTTGTTCAGGCTGTAGGTGCCGATGCACATGAACATCAGGATCGCCGGGAACAGCAGGCGGTACGGCACTTTCAGCAACTGCACCCAGATACCGATCAGCGGCAGGTTCAGAATCACCAGCATCAGGTTGCCGATCCACATCGAGGCGATCAGGCCCCAGAACAGATCGGGCCGGCTCGTCATCACCTGCGGGCCGGGGGCGATCCCCTGGATCATCATCGCGCCCAGCATCAGCGCCATCGTGCCGGAGCCGGGAATACCCAGCGTCAGCGTCGGAATGAACGCGGTCTGCGCGGCGGCGTTGTTCGCCGACTCCGGACCCGCCACCCCGCGGATGTCGCCCCTGCCGAACTGCGAGCTGTCCTTCGCGATCTTTTTTTCCATCGCATAGGTCGAGAAGGCAGCCACGACCGGACCGGTACCGGGCAACGTACCGAAGAACGCGCCGAGGAAGGTGCCGCGAACGATCGCGCCGGCCGACATTCTGATGTCCTCCCAGCGCGGCATCAGACCCGAGACCTTGTCGGTGAACACCTGGCGCTGATCGTCCGGCGTCTCGAGGTTCTTGATGATCTCCCCCAGGCCGAAGAACGCCATCGCGATCACGACGAAGCCGATACCGTCCGACAGACCCGGCATGCCGAAGGTGAAGCGCGACATCCCCGAATTGACGTCGGTCCCGACGATGCCCAGCAACAGACCCACCAGAATCATCCCGAGCGCCTTGATCAGCGAACCGCGCGCGAGCACCGCCGAGGCGATCAGACCGAACACCATCAGCGAGAAATACTCCGGCGCCCCGAACTTCAGCGCCATCTCGGCCAGCGGCGGCGCGGCGACCGCGATGATCAGCGTGCACACGGTGCCGGCGAAGAACGACCCGATCGCCGCGATCGCCAGCGCATGTCCGGCCCGACCGTTCTTGGCCATCGCGTGGCCGTCGAGACAGGTCACCACCGAGGACGATTCGCCCGGCAGGTTCACCAGAATGGCGGTCGTCGACCCGCCGTACTGCGCGCCGTAGTAGATGCCGGCCAGCATGATCAGCGCACCGACCGGCGGCAACGCAAATGTCGTCGGCAGCAGCAGGGCGATCGCCGCCACCGGACCAATGCCGGGCAACACCCCCACCAGCGTGCCGAGCAGGCAACCGATGAACGCGTAGATCAGGTTCTCGAGGCTGACCGCAACCCCGAAGCCCATGATCAGGTTACCGAATACTTCTCCGAGAAATTCCATGGCGATCAGCTCCCGAACATCAGACGCAACGGCGTCGAGATAGTGCTCCAGAAATCAGAGACGGCCTTGCCGAAGCTCTCTTCCCAGAACGCATGGAATGGCACGCCCAGCCCCTTCTGGAACACCAGAATCGCGGTCGCCACCAACACCCCGTACATCACGATCAGTTCGATGGGCTTGAAGTTCTTGACCGATGCGCTGGCAAACCCGATCAGCAATGCAACCGCCAGCACCAGACCGAAGTTGTCGACCACCACCGCGAACAGGATCACCGACAGCGGCATCAGCGTGAGCGGCACCATCGCCCAGCGGGTCGTGCGCTCTTCGTCGGTCGGTTCGGTGAAGAACGAACGTCCGGCAACGATCGCACCGATGAACGTCAGCAGCATGCCGAGATACGTCGGAAAATATCCCGGCCCCATCCGCATCGCACGACCGATCGGGTAATCCCGTGCGACGTAGACCGCCAGCAGGCCAAGGCCCAGAAACATCAGACCGGCCCAGAAATCCTGGTGGTAAGACCGGAACTTGAACGTACCCATCGTGCTCCCTCCGTTACGCGTATGCCGAATGGTTGATGATCAGGATAGGCGACTGGGTCGCTCTAGTCTTGCTCGCTCCTCCCCGCTCCGGTCCAGTGACGCAGAGCAGGTCCCGCTGAACATCCCGCACACAGAACCGTCACGTACTCGTTGCGATGGTCGCATTGAACTACGCGGAAGTGTGTGCCGAACGCGGGCCCAACACAAAAAGTGCGCAACGGTACCACAGGTCACCCCCGCTTCGAACAGGGGTATTTGCCGCTTTTTCGTGCTGCGATGCAGCGAGGCCTCATGCAGTCGCCGGCCTGACCAAAGACTCAGAATTCAGCCGCTGAAACTCGCAGTGCAACACGCCTCGAACGCGCTCCTACGCGTGCGCGCAACATCGATTCGATCAGCCAAGAAAGCGGGTGCGTCGACCGGCCCGGTCATCGACGCGCACCGCGCAGGAGGTACCATCGAAATCCGCATTACGCCGAGGTGGGCGATGAAGAATCACCAACGGTTCAGAACCTTTCTCGCCGAGTTCACACGCCTGGTCGACCTGCACGGCAAAGAGGAAAGCGTGCTGCTGGAGCAGGGCAGCCGACTGTTGGCGCAACTGGTAGGCCACGACGACTGGCTGCCCGACGAGAGCGCACGTGCCGATGCCAAGCACTATCAGCAATACCTCCTTCACTGCGATGCGCTGGAGCGATTCTCGGTGGTGAGTTTCGTGTGGAGCGCCGGCCAGCGCACCCCGGTGCACGATCACTGCGTCTGGGGAATGGTCGGCGTGCTGCGCGGCGCTGAAACCTGCCGGCGCTTCGTCCGTGCAGCGCCGGGCGAGCCACTGAACGTGAGCGACAGCTACCGGCTCGAGGTCGGGATGGTCGATGTGTTGTCGCCGCGCGCGGGCGACATCCACGAAGTGAGCAATGCACTTGCTGACCGACCGTCCATCAGCATCCATGTCTATGGGGCCAACATCGGCGCGACACACCGTCATGTCTACGAGCCCGAGACCGGCATCGAGAGGCCCTTCGTGTCGGGCTATGCAAATGCGCTGATTCCCAATTTCTGGGATCGGTCCGAAGCGGTGCGGTCCACCCTAGGGAAATAGCCGCGAGCCGCGTCTCCGACCTGCGAACCGGGGGACTGAAGCGCACGACCGGTATTCCTTCTGATCACCCCGCTCACACTCAAGCGAAAGCCCATCAGCCGATGCCTGCTCCCACGCCCGACCGTCCTTTCCGAGCCCTGCCCGAACATTTCGACTGCATCGAGATCTCCACGCCCGGCGCGCCGGAGGTGATGCGCAGCGCGCGTCGACCGATGCTGACCCCCGTCGCCGGGCAGGTGTTGATCCAGGTACACGCCGCGGGTGTGAACCGGCCGGACGTTCTGCAGAGGCTCGGCAAGTATCCGCTGCCGCCCGGGGTGACCGATCTGCCGGGCCTCGAGGTCGCCGGCGTGATCGCCTCCGTCGCCCCCGATGTCGCGCGCTGGAAGGTGGGCGACCGGGTATGTGCGCTGACCAACGGCGGCGGCTATGCGAGCTATTGCGTGGCCCCTGCGGGAAGCGTCGTGCCGATCCCCACCGGCTTGACGATGATCGAGGCCGCGGCGCTCCCCGAGACCTTCTTCACCGTCTGGAGCAACGTGTTCGACCGCGGCCAGCTCAAACCCGGCGAGACGTTCATGGTGCAGGGGGGGTCGAGCGGCATCGGCACCGCGGCAATCCAGATCGCAGCGGCGCGGGGCCACACGGTGTTCGCCACCGCGGGAAGCGCCGAGAAGTGTGCCGCGTGCGAGAAGCTCGGTGCGACCCGCGCGATCAACTACCGCACCGAAGATTTCGAAGCGGTGGTGCGCGCGGCGACCGGGGGGCGCGGCGTCGACGTGATTCTCGACATGGTCGGTGGCGACTACGTGCCCAAGGAGCTCAAGCTGCTGGCCGAGAGCGGGCGCCTCGTCTTCATCGCCTTTCTCGGCGGCATGAAGGCGACCGTCGATCTCAACGAGCTGATGCGGCGCCGACTGACGATGACCGGTTCGACCCTGCGCCCACGCGACGATGCATTCAAGGCGCAGATCGCCGCCGCGCTCGAACGCGAGGTCTGGCCGCTGGTGAACGCGGGCAGGATCAAACCGGTGATCCATGCGACCTTCCCGCTCGCGCAGGCCGCCGATGCCCATACGCTGATGGAGTCGGGTGCCCATATCGGCAAGATCGTGCTCGAGGTGGTGTGAGCGAGTCCGCCCGGACCGGTTGTCCCCGCTCGCGCGCGTAGCGCGATTCTCCAGCCGCGCCACACGCTGGATGCTCCACGGCGCCGGGCGCGCAGCCTACGCCCGCGACACCCGCAGCGGCGCGTGCCTGCCGGGACGGAAGTACGCGTCGTTCTCATAGAACGCGGGCGCCTCGTTTGCCTGCCACCAACCGGGCACGCCGAGTATCGGCAGCGGTGACAGATCGCGGGGGGTGCGCAAGCGCATGAGCTCGCGCGCGAGTGCTGCGTCCACATGCGTGGCGAGCGCGGGCGCTTCGAGCGCGAGCCACGCAGGCGCCGCCGGCAGAATGCAGGCATGACCGGTGAGCCCGAGGTACGGCGCGCGCGCCTTGTCGAGCAAACCATGGCCGAACACCACGAAGCGCATCGAGCGCACGACATCGATGCGGCGTTCGACGAACAGCTCGCGCCAGCGGAATTCGCGCAGCAGTCGGTCGAGCGAGGCATCGGCACTGATCACCACCACGCCGTTCTCGTCGAACAGTGTCAGCGCATCGCGCAGCGCGCTGCGTGTCGGGCGCGACGAAGACCCGCCGGAGGTCGGACGCGATCGATCGATATCGTCGACGTGGGCCGCGTTGAGCGCCGCCTTCGCGCGCGGAAACACACACCAGACAAGCAAGTTCAGCAGGTCGTGCCAACTGCCGTCGCGCAATGCGAGCGCGCCGGAGCCGGCGACCGCGCGCTCGAAGTCACTCGCGCCGGCCCCGGGCACCGGCGCCTCGGGACACAGCGCACGCCCTGAGCGGTTGGTCACCGCAGTCGCGTTCGAGGCGATCGACTGCGCACACTGCGACGCGTTCGGAAAGCACTCCAGATCCGCCCACCGCGCCGCGATCGGCGCATACGCCGCGAACATCGGCGACGCACGCACGAAATGCGGGTTCCATACGCTGGCAGCCGCGGAAGTCATCGGACGATTTTGCCTTACACTCGATTCGTCCACGAGTCGGTGGTTCGGGCATCGCCGGTACGCCCGGAACGCGCCAGCACGATGCGTTGAATGCAAAGGTCGGTATGGCGGAGCGGGTCGATTGTGTGGTGGTCGGGGCCGGTGTCGTCGGACTCGCGATTGCGCGACGCCTGGCGCAGGCGGGGCGCGAGGTCATCGTGCTCGAAGCCAGCGACGGTATCGGCAATGGCGCGAGTTCGCGCAACTCGGAAGTGATTCACGCCGGCATCTACTATCCGCCGGGTTCGTTGAAGGCACGCGTGTGCGTCGCCGGGCGCCACAAGCTCTATCGCTACTGCCGTGAACGCGGCGTGCCGCACCGGCGCGTGGGCAAGCTGATCGTCGCGACGCACGATGACCAGACCGCGCAACTCGCCAGCTACAAGCAGCAGGCCGAGGCCAACGGCGTCGCAGATCTGCGCTGGGTATCGCTCGCCGAAGCGCGCGCGATGGAGCCCGAAGTGACGTTTGCGGCGGCAGTTCATTCCCCCTCGTCGGGCATCATCGACAGCCATGCACTGATGCTCGCGCTGCAGGGCGACGCCGAGAATGCGGGGGCGGTCTGTGTGTTCAACAGCCCGGTCGAAGGCGGCCGGATCGGCGGGGATTTCATCACGCTCGATGTCGGCGGCGGCGAACCGATGTCGATCGACTGTGGCACGGTGATCAATGCGGCCGGACTGACCGCGCCGCAACTCGCCGCGCGCATCGACGGCGTGCCCGCGCGCACGGTTCCGACGACCCACTATGCGATCGGCCACTACTTCGCGCTGTCGGGCAGGCCGCCGTTTTCGCACCTGGTGTACCCGGTCGCGCGCAGCGACTGGCTGGGGGTGCACGTGACGGTCGATCTGAGCGGACGCGTCAAGTTCGGACCCGACTTCAACTGGATCGATCGCATCGACTATGCGTTCGACTATGCGCTCGAGCCGGCGTTCTATGAAGCGATCCGCCGCTACTATCCGGGGTTGCAGGATGGCGCGTTGACGCCCGACTACACCGGCATCCGCGCGAAGATCACCGGCCCCGGCGAGCCACCGGCCGACTTCGTGATCCATGGCGCCGAAACCCACGGCATTCCCGGTCTGATCAACCTGTTCGGGATCGAATCCCCGGGCCTCACCTCATCGATGGCGATCGCCGACCACGTGGCGCAGCTGCTTTCGATCACGCAACCCGACGACATCCCGGCCGAACCGATCGCCGCGTGAGTCAACGCCGCGGAGCGGTTCACGCAGCGAGCAGCGCGTTCACTCAGGGCCAGTCGACAGGTCGATCAGCTCCACGCCAGTCAGCCGGATCGGTCGTTCGAGGAAGGTGAAGTACGCACGCTGTCCGCCGCCCAGGCGCCGCAGCACGATTGGCACCACGCGCCCGGTCTTCGACTGCTCGGCAATGGTCAGCGCGAGTTCTTCCAGCGTTCGCACCGGTCGGCCGGACATCGACTCGATGAGGTCGCCGGGTCCGAATTCGGCGGATTGTCCCGATGAGCCCGGCTCGACATGCTGCACCACCAGCAGTGGCGCACTCACGTCCGGGCCATCGCGATAGCGCGATTCGGCGATCAACACCCCGCCGACCAGAATGCCGCGTCGCTCCAGCACCCGTCGCGCAGGGGGCAGACTGCCGGAGAGCTCGATCGCCTTGCCCCCGCGAATGACGTTCAGCTTGAAACCGTCGAGTCGGCCGCGCAGCGCGTGGACGAGCTGCGTGTCGTTGTCGACCCGGTCGCTGACGCCGACCACGCCGCGGATCACGTCCCCCGCCTCGAGCGCCAGGCCCTCGGGCGCGAAATTGCGCGCGATACGCAGCATCCTACGCTCGTCGATGTCGCGGAACGTGACCCAGGTCAGTTCGGGCGGACTCGGGTCGATCCCCTGCTGCAGCAGGCGCAGGATCCGGCAGGCGAACACCGACGAAATCGCGAAGTTGGTGTTCTGGGCACCGCGGATCGTCATCGTGTTGATCGCCACGATCCGTCCGTTCTCGAGGCTGATCAGTGGACCCCCGGAGTTGCCCTGGTTGATCGGCGCGTCGGTCTGCAACACCTCGAACTCGAACCGCGAGGTGATGCCCGAGATGATGCCGCGCGTGCCGGTGTAGCGCAGGCCCCACGGATGACCGAATGCGCCGACCGGGTGCCCCACCTGCGGCATGCGGTCGCATTCGAGCGCCGGCACGGCGATGCCTTTGACCCGCGCGGGATCGACCTGAAGGATCGCCAGATCGAGAAAGGGGTCGACGTAGATGCGTTTCGCGTCGACGAACTCGTTATCGGTGAACGCGATCTGCACCAGCGCCTGCGAACCCGACACGACATGCGAATTCGTCATCACCCAGCCGCGCTCGGCATCGACGAGAAAGCCCGCGCCGCGCATCGCGCCCTTGCGATCGCCTTCGAACGGCAGCGTCACGATCGTGCGGATCTGCGCGGTGTACTGCAATGCGCGCTTGAACAACGCCTCCGACGTATCGGTCTGCGCCAGTGCGACGCTGCCCGTGAGCGCCATCCCGAGGGCACACAAACTGGACAGCAGCGACAGCTTGACCGCGACCAATGGCCGAACGCAACGCCGTGCGCCGACGGCTGAATTCTTACGATCGAACATTGGCGGCTCCAGGGTTAGGTTGTCGGGCACAGTATGCGCGAGCAGAAGTCAGGTTGCGCGCCGAAATTGCTGACTCGACCTTTGTTTATCGACTTCCGCGCGCTGACCTTAATGCCGACCTGCCGCCCCGCCGTTCCCGCGAACCGAGGCCGGGCCGATTGCGGCCAGATCGGCAACCGTCAGCAACAGGCTCTCGTGGGTTCGCGCGGGATGTCGATCGGGCTGCGTATCCGGGACCACCAGCACGCTGTCGAGTCGGCACTCGCGCAGGAAAGCGGAGATCGAAGCACTGATCGCGCGCAGGTCGTCACCGGCCTCGAGCGGCCAGCGATACGCGTCGCACAGCGTGGCGTCGAACGGCGACGAAAACGTGATGCGAATCTCGCCGCGCGCGGAACTCGACGGGTGGTCGAGCCGGTGGGCGGCGATGATCGCTG
>JACMMK010000264.1 GCA_014379045.1 Burkholderiales bacterium | reverse complement strand
GTATCGGGCGTGGCTGCGGGGGGTGTCGAATCCCGCCGGATCCGCGATCGCCGCAGCCCGGGACACGAAGGACGCCGGCGCCTTGCAGGTCCTCGCCTGGATGCTGCAATGGACGCACGATCTTGCGCGGGTCAAGGCCGGCGCCGCCCCGCGCTACCATCCGCGCGATGCGCAGACACTGCACCGACTCTCGACGGCGCTGACGATGCGGGCAATCACGCGCCTGCATCGTACACTTGCGTTGAAGCAGCGCTGGATCCGGCACCCGCTCAACGCGCAACTTTCGATCGAAGCACTCTGGCTCGATTATCTCGAGGGTGCGGGCATTGATTGACCGGGCATCGGGTAGCGCACGCGGAGACCGCACACCGGGCGTCGACCGTCGCCTCCGACAGCGCTGATCAGCTCGCCATGTACATCGACTCCCATTGCCATCTCGATTTTCCCGACCTCGCTGCCGATCGCGCCGGGGTGCTCGCGCGGATGCAGGCAGCAGGCGTATCGCACGCGCTCTGTGTCTCGGTGAACCTGCAGGATTTCCCTCGTGTGCATGCGCTGGCGCTCGAGCATGAGCACCTGTTCGCCTCGGTCGGCGTTCATCCCGATCAGCCCGAGGACGATGCGACGACGACCGAGCAGCTGGTGACACTCGCCGCACAACCCAAGATCGTCGCGATCGGCGAAACCGGCCTCGACTACTTCCGGCTCGACGGCCCGGCAGCGTGGCAGCAGGAACGGTTCCGACGACATATCCGTGCCGCGCGTCAGAGCGACAAGCCGTTGATCGTCCACACCCGTGCTGCCGCGACGGACACGCTCTCGATCATGCGCGACGAGCATGCGGCCGACGTCGGCGGGGTCATGCACTGCTTCACCGAGTCGCTCGACGTCGCGCACGCCGCGATCGACCTCGGGTTCTACATCTCGTTCTCGGGGATCGTCACCTTCCGCAATGCCGTCGACCTGAAAGAGGTTGCGCGCGCGGTGCCGCTCGATCGGGTTCTGATCGAGACCGATTCTCCGTACCTCGCGCCCGTCCCACATCGGGGGCGCACCAACGAGCCGTCGTACGTGCCGCTGGTCGCCGCCGAGATCGCCCGGTTGCGGGAGATTCCGGTGGAAGAGGTGGCGCGCATCTCGACGCGCAACTTCCATCGCCTGTTCAAGGTTCCGGCGTGAAAACGCGTCTGAGCAGCACCGGCACGAAGGGGCGACCGCGGGCCGGCGCGCTCTGGCTGCTCGTGTTGTGGTTCGCGACAGCGGCCGTGCCGCTGGGGACGGGTGCTGCGTTCGCACAGTCGGCTTTCGACGATGTGTTCCGCGCGGTCGAAGCCAATGGCGTGAGCGAGGTCAAACAGCTGCTCGCGCGCGGCATCGATGTCAACACCTCCGATCGCGATGGGACGACGCTGCTCGCGCGCGCGGCCGAATCGGGAAGCCGGGAAGTGGTCGCGCTGTTGCTAGCATCGGGGGCCCGGCTCGAGCTGCGCAACCGCATCGGTGAGACGCCGTTGATGTTCGCCGCGCTGCGCGGGCACGAGGGCATCGTTCGCGACCTGATCGCGCGGCAGGCCTCGGTGAATCCCGAGCCACCGGCGTGGACGCCGCTCCACTATGCAGCGCTGCGCGGGCACCTGGGCATCATGCAACTGCTGCTCGAACGCGGCGCGAACGCAAATGCGCCTTCGGCCAATGGCACCACACCGTTGATGCTGGCCGCGTCGGAGGGGCGTCTGGACGCAGTATCGCTGTTGCTCAAACGCGGCGCGGACCCCTCGCTCGAGACTGACGGGGGACGCAAGGCGGTCGACTGGGCACGAAGCGGCGAGCATCGAAGGATCGTCGAACTGTTGATGACGCCGGCGGGCCGGTCACCGTGAGGCTCGCTGGCAATCTTTCCACCCGATACCCTTCCTCTTACTGGCACGACAGCGTCGGTGCATGGCGCTGTGCCACGTTGACGGTCCAGTCCAACTCAGTGCAACGAAATCGCGGGCCGGAATCAAACGCGCTACGCTCGTGGCACGGGTATCGCTTACGACGACTTATTCGACAGGGAAAATCGATCATGGTGGAAGGTTTACGCACTGCGCTGAAAACGCTTTGCAGCGCGCTGCCGGTTGCAGGCTTGATTGCACTGACACTCGGCGTGGCGGCGGGGCCTGCGGGCGCGCAGGCGGACGCGACGTCCAAGGAGTACACGCCGGTCGTAGGTCAAGAGGGACGAGACGTCATCTGGGTACCCACGCGCGAGCAGACGGTGGAACGGATGCTCGACTTCGCGAACGTCACGCCGAAAGACGTGCTCGTCGATCTGGGTTCCGGCGACGGGCGCATCGTGATCGCAGCGGCGCGTCGGGGTGCCACTGCACGCGGTATCGAGTTCAATCCGGACATGGTCGAACTGTCGAACCGGAACGCGACGAAGGCTGGCGTATCCGACAAGGCGCGCTTTCTGCGCGCCAACATCTTCGAACATGATTTCAGCGACGCGAACGTTCTCACGATGTATCTGCTGCCGGGGCTCAACATCAAGCTTCGCCCGCAGGTGCTCGATCTGCGTCCGGGCACCCGCATCGTCTCCCATGCGTTCACGATGGGGGACTGGGAAGCCGACCGAACCGAGTCGGTAGAAGGCAGCGCGCAGACGATCTATCTCTGGATCGTGCCTGCAAAGGTCGCAGGATCGTGGTCGGTCACGCCCAAGGGCGGCGCGCCGATGCAGGTGACGTTCACCCAGCAATATCAACGTCTCGAAGGCACGGTCCGCGCGGGCGCGCGCAATTCGAAGATTTCCAACGGTCGCCTGCGCGGCGACCAGATCAGCTTCACGCTGGTCGAAGACAGCGGTGGCAAACTCGAATACACGGGACGCGTCGCCGGTGGGCGTATCGAAGGCAGCGACGGGTGGACGGCGGTGCGCGCCGGCAAGTAGGGTGCAACGGAACGGGCGCACGCTCACTTTTTCTATAAAGCAGTAACAGGGAGAAACGGAAATCATGATTCACACCATTCAGCGCACGGCCTGCGCACTCGCGTTTGGGTTGTCGCTCGTTGCTTCGAGCCAGGTCTCTGCTCAGCTTTATACCGAAGACCAGCGGCCCTCCGCGTGCCACAAGAAGTTCGACGACACCGGCCCGGGACGAGACGTGATCTACGTCCCGACGCGCCTGCAGACCGTCGAACGCATGCTGGACTTCGCAGCGCTGAAGCCCGGTGAAGTCCTGGTCGACCTCGGCTCCGGCGACGGCCGCATCGTCCTCGCCGCCGCGCGCCGGGGCGCCAACGCGCGCGGCATCGAACTCGACGAAGGCCGTTTCAAGATCGCGCAGTGCTGGGCTGAAGAGACGGGTGCAGGCGCCAAGGCCCGCTTCCTGCAGGCGAACATCTTCGAACACGACTTCACCGATGCCCAGATCGTGACGATGTATCTGCTGCCGGGGCTCAACTTGAAGCTGCGTCCGCAGGTCCTCGACATGCGCCCGGGTACGCGCGTCGTGTCGCATGCGTTCACGATGGGCGACTGGGAAGCCGATCGCACCGAATCGGTCGCCGGCAGCAACCAGACGATCTATCTGTGGATCGTGCCGGCGAAGGTCGCGGGCACCTGGACGGTGACGCCGAAGGGCAGTGCGCCGATGCAGGTGACGATGACCCAGCAGTATCAGAAGTTCGAAGGCAGCGCGCGGATGGGCGAGCGCACGGGGAAGGTGGCCAAGGGCACCCTGCGCGGCGACCAGATCAGCTTCACGCTGGTCGAGGACGGCGGTGCGTCGCGTGAGTTCAGCGGGCGCGTCAACGGGGACCGCATCGAGGGCAGCAACGGGTGGACGGCAACGCGCGCGGCCGCCTCTGCGAGCCGGTAGCCGTACGGTAGCGTCAGCGCGTCCCCGGGATGCGCAGCGTTTGTCCGGGAAGCGGCAAGCGCTCGTTGCGTAGACAGAAGAGTTCCGCACGAGGGCTCTTCTGTTTCATGACGTTGCGGTGCAGGCACAGTCCGCCACGACTTGCGAAATCCGATGCAACGCGTCACTCGATGCGGATACCCGCGTCGCGGACCACCTTGCGCCACACCGCGAGGTCGCGGGCAACGGTCGCGGTGAATGCCGTGGTGCTATCGCCAACCGGTTCCGACCCGTCGCGCAGCAGTCCTTCGCGCACTTCAGGCGACGCCAACGCGCGTGCGATCTCCATGTTGAGTCGGGCGACGATCGCAGGGGGCGTCCGGGCCGGCGCCGATACCCCATACCAGTTGTCCACTACGTAGCCGGGGACGCCGGCCTCCGCCATGGTCGGCAGGTCCGACAGACTGGGCGAGCGCCGTTGCGAGGTCACGGCCAGTGCGCGCAGTTTGCCCGCCTTGACGTGCGGCATGCTCGATGACACGACGCCGAAGAAAAACTGCAACTGCCCACCGATCAGGTCGGTCAGCGCCGGACCACCGCCCTTGTACGGGATGTGTACGAGATCGGTTCGAGTATTTGCCCCCAGCATCGCGCCGGCCAGGTGCTGCAAGGTGGCGGTGCCGGACGAGCCGTAGTTGAGCGTACCCGGGCGCGCCGCCGCGAGTGCGACCAGTTCCTGAACCGTATTGGCTTTCACCGAAGGGTGGACCAGCAGTACGTAGGGCTGGGCCGTCATCTGGGTGATATGCGCGAAGTCGCGCACGACGTCATAGGGCACTTTGGGCGAGACCGCGTGGTTGGTAACGATCGATACCGTCATCGTCACCAGCGTGTATCCGTCTGCGGGGGCACGCGCAACGAGTTCCGCACCGATGTTGCCCGACGCGCCCACCCGGTTGTCGACGATCACCGTCTGATCGAGCAACCCGGACAGCTTCGCGGCAACCGAGCGCGTCGTGAGATCGCTGCCCCCACCCGCGGCGAACGGTGAAATCCAGCGGATAGGCTTGTCGGGGTAGAACGGCTGGGCGAGCGCGGCCGGTGGAGCACCGAGCAGCAACAACCCGACCGTCATCCATCCGTCTGGCGTCATCTTGCATCTCGCGCCGGGCATCGTATCCTTCCGCATCAGGATCGGTTCACGGTATTGTAGTTCAGGCCTTCATGCGACCACACCAGGAGACGGGAGATGAGCGAAGTCGTGAGGGCAACGGTCCCTGCGCAGACCCTAGCCGAGGCCGTACACGCCGCGATGCCGATGGCGCAGGAACTGCTCGACGCGCTCGAGTCCCATACCGGTGCAACGAAGGGCATCACGCGCACGCCGTATGGCGACGGCGAGCAGTACGCGCATGACCTGATGGCGGACTGCGCGGACCGGCTCGGCCTGCGCCACGCCGTCGATCCTGCGGGCAATCTCTATCTGACCCTCCCAGGGCAGGATTCGCACACGCCCTGCTGGATGGTCGGCTCGCACCTGGACTCGGTGCCCAACGGCGGGAATTTCGACGGGGCCGCGGGCGTCATCGCAGGATTGGCCGCAATCGCCGCGCTGAAATCGGTGGGGGTCGTGCCCCGCCGCGATGTGACGGTCATGGGCATCCGCGCAGAAGAAGCGGGGAGCTGGTTCTCGGGCGTTCACGGTGGCCATCTGGGCAGCCGCATGGCGCTCGGACTGCTGGAAGCTTCCGAACTCGATACTGCGATCCGCACCGACACGGGTCAGTCTCTGCGTAGGCATCTGCAGGCCTGCGGCTGCGATCCGGCGCGTATCGGCGAGGGACAGCGGCATCTGGATCCGGCGCGCATCCATGGCTATCTGGAACTTCATATCGAGCAGGGGCCGGTGCTGGAACAGCGCGCTATACCGGTAGGTGTGGTCACCGGCATCCGTGGAAACTCCCGACTGCGCGATCCGAAGTGTATCGGCGAGTACAACCACGGCGGTGCTACGCCGCAGGCGCAGCGCCGCGATTCGGTGATCGCGACGTCCGAACTGATCCTGGCGATCGACGGCAAATGGCACGAGCTCGAAACGGCGGGCGAGGATCTGATCTTCACGGTGGGCAAGCTGTACACCGACCCGAAGCTGCACAGCCTGTCGAAGGTGCCCGGCGAAGTGGGGTTCACTCTGGACATCCGCAGTGCCAGTCCTGAGGTCCTGGCTACCATGCGCGCGTTCGTGATCGAGTCCGCCTCCGCCATCGGGGCGCGTCGGGGCGTGAAGTTCGATCTGGGCGCGTTCTCGCTCAGCGAGCCTACCGTGCTCGATGCATCGATGCGGCAGACACTGTGCGCAGGGGCCGCCGCGCTGAGCATCCCGATCGCCGAGATCGCGAGCGGGGGGGGCCATGACGCGCAGGAGTTCGTACGCGCGGGAATTCCCGCGGCCATGATCTTCGTGCGCAATGCCAATGGCAGCCATGTCGCGGAAGAGGGGATGGAGCTCGACGATTTCGAGCTGGGCACAAGGTTGTTGTCGTGGATGGTGACCGGCTGAACGGCGCGGGTTCAGGTGCCGTGACTCCGGCATCGGAGCTCTGGGGGCAACGGATCGATGTCCGCCGCATTTGAGCGGCGACGATCGTTGTGCAAGACTTCGACCGTGTATCGGCGCAGTGCAAACCAACCCGAGGAAAGCGATGCAACCCAGCGACTACGGACCCTTCGAGTACTCCCCGATCAATCGGCGTACGCCGTGGCACTGGCCGAACGGCGCGCGACTCGCGTTGTGGGTGATCCCGAACATCGAGTTCTTCCCGCTCACGCGACCACTGCCTGGACACCCCTGGGAGAAAGCCAGCGGCGAGGCGCCGACGGTGCGTGCATGGGGTCAGCGCGACTACGGCAACCGGATCGGCATCTTCCGCGTCATGGAAGTGCTGGAACGCCACGGCATCCGCGCCACGGCGACCATCAACAGCGACATCTGCGACCAGCATCCGCAGATCGTCGAGGACGCGCTCCGGCTGGGCTGGGAGTTCATGGGTCACAATAAGACGAACAACCAGCGCCTGACCGGGCTGGACGCCGATGCTGAACGGAAGGTGATCCGCGACGCGCTCGAGCGCATCCGCGAGGCGACCGGCAAGAAGCCCGCGGGATGGTTGGGCTCCGGTCTCGCGGAAACGTGGAACACGCTCGACATCCTCGCCGACGAGGGTTGCCTGTACGTGTCCGACTGGGTTAACGACGATCAGCCGTACCGGATGAACGTCGGCGCGCGCGAGCTCGTCTACCTGCCGTACTCGTACGAGATCAACGACTCGCCGCAGCTCTACTACCGTGACCGCTCGATCGAGGAATTCGAGCTGATGATCAAGCATCAGTTCGACGTGCTCTATCGCGAGGCCGAACACTCTGCACGGGTGATGGCGATCTGCCTGCATCCGTTCATCATCGGGGTGCCGCATCGCATCGGCGGACTGGACCGGGCACTCGACTACATCTGCAGCCACGCGGGCGTGTGGAAGGCGACCGGCACCGAGATCGTCGAGGCCTACCTGAAGACCGGAGTCAAGCTTTGAGGCGGGGCGCGCTTGCATCGGGCTTCGCGGCGCGAAGCCGCGCGCGTGCCGGGCTCGGTGCGTCGCTCGCCATGCTCATCGTCGGATGCATGCCGATGCTGGCGTGCGCGGCGACGCCCGACTATCCACGGCGGACGATCCGCATGATCGTGGCGTTCAGCCCCGGGGGCGGCACCGACATCACCGGTCGCATCGCGGCGCAGGCGATCACGGAAGGTCTCGGCCAGGCGGTGGTGGTCGACAATCGGCCGGGGAGCGGCGGCATCATCGGCACCGTGCTCGCGGCGCGTGCGTTGCCGGATGGCTACACGCTGATCACCGGCGGTACCGGTTCGCATGCGATCAACCCGGCCCTCTACGCCAGTATCCCCTACGACCCGGTGCGCGATTTTGCGCCGGTGACGCTGGTCGCCTCCACCCCGTACCTGATGGTCGTCACCAACAGCTTGCCGGTGAAGTCGGTGCGCGAGTTCATCGGATTTGCCAAGGCCGAGCCCGGCCGGCTCAACATGGCGTCGTCGGGTGCGGGTGGCATGCCGCACCTCGCCGGAGAGTTGTTCCAGTTGATGGCCGGCGTGAAGATGACGCATGTGCCGTACAAGGGGACCGGCGCGGTGTTTCCGGATCTGATCTCGGGCCAGGTGCAGTTGACGTTCGGTGACCTTATCGCTGCATTTCCGCATGTTAAGGGCGGCAGACTCAGGGCGCTGGCGATCACCTCCCCCAAGCGCGTGGCGAGCCTGCCGGACGTGCCGACCGTGGCCGAAGCGGGCCTGCCCGGCTACGAGGCGGTCGGCTGGTTCGGCGTGTTCGCGCCGGCAGCCACGCCGGGGCGGATCGTCGACGCGCTGCAAGGTGCGATCGCCGGGTATCTCGAGAAGCCCGAAGCGCGCGAACGGTTGGCCGGACTCGGGGCCGATGTCGTCGCCAACCGTCCGCAGGAGTTTGCTGCCGTGCTGAAGGCCGACATCGCGCGTTGGGCGCGGGTGGTTCGTGAGTCCGGAGCCAAGGTCGAATGACCGCTCCTGTGCCGGTCACGCAGCGGCTGGTGGCGCAGGCGCGATCGCTCGCCGCCGCAAGCCTCCCGGCCGATGTGCGCGCGCTGGCACTGCAGACCATTCAGGACACCCTGGCGGTGATGATCGCCGCCCGCGATGAACCCGTGGCGCGCCTGTTGGCCGAGAGCGCGCGGCTTGAGGGGGCACATCCGCAATCGACCGTGCTGGTCGATGGCCTGCGCACCTCGGCGCCGCAGGCCGCGCTGTGCAACGGCACGCTCGCGCATGCGCTCGACTACGACGATGTGAATCTGAATATCAACGGCCATCCATCGGCCGTCCTGTTGCCGGCGCTCCTCGCGCTGGGCGAGACGGTCGATGCATCGGGTACCGACCTGCTGGTCGCGCTCGTCGCGGGCCATGAGTTCGCCTGCCGCGCGGGCGCGCTGGTGCAGCCGGATCACTACGCCCGCGGTTTTCACGCTACCGCGACTGTCGGCAGTTTCGGCTCTGCAATCGCCTGCGCACGCCTGCTCGGCCTCGACGCACAAGGAAGCGCCAATGCCGTGGGCATCGCGGGTACCCGTGCGTCCGGGCTGAAGGCGATGTTCGGGACCGATTGCAAGGCGTACCATGCGGGCCTCGCCGCCGAGACCGGTGTGCGTTCAGCACTCCTCGCCCAGCGCGGCATGTCGAGTCGGGCCGATGTGCTCGAGTGCCGACAAGGGTTCGCGGCTGCACAGAGCACCGACTTCCACCCCGATCGGGCACTCGTTCCGGATCGATGGTTCATCCGCGACAACCTGTTCAAGTTCCACGCGGCCTGTTACGGCACGCATTCGGCGGTCGAATGCGCGCTCGCGCTGCGCGAGCGTCACGCGCTCGCGCCCGCTGCCATCGACCGCGTGCTGATCCGCGTCGAACGGGTCAACGACGGAACCTGCAACATCGCGCGACCGATGACCAGCCACGAGGCCAAGTTCAGTCTGCGGTTCACCGGCGCGCTGGCACTGTGCGGAGGCGATACCGGCGCCCTCGACAGCTATGGCGAGGCGCGCCTGGCTGATCCTGCGATCCGGCGGCTGATCGAACGCACCGAGATCGAACTGGTCGACGGCTGGCCGACGATGCGCACCGAGATGAGGGTCACCGTTGCCGGGCGCGAGGTCGCGGCGGAATACGACGCAGGCATTCCGATGACCGACCTCGACGCGCAAGGCAGGAAACTCGATGCGAAGTTCGCCGCACTGGTCGTGCCGGTCGTCGGCGCCGCGCGCGCCGCGGCGATCGCCGGCGCGCTGCGTTCGATCGAGAACACGACGGTGCGCCAACTGGTTGGGCTGTGCGCGCCGTCCGCGTCCTGATCAGGACGGGTGAGCTGACTGTCGCGGTAAAGCGCTGCGGTCGGGATTCTCAATCTGCGATGACCAACGGATCGCCGCCATGACAGACGCGGAAAACCCCACCGAACACGCGGCCCTGCGCAACGACGCTACCGATGCAGTGTCGCGCGCCGCGGTTGCCGACGGCGTGGCGACCCTTGCCGGCTGGGCC
>JACMMK010000263.1 GCA_014379045.1 Burkholderiales bacterium | reverse complement strand
CGCCGGGGGCGACCGGGTCGCCCGTACCTGGCCGGTCATCGAAGCGCGGGCCCCGGCGTCCCCGCAGCGCTTCGCGGTCACTCGCCAGCGTCGCCAGCGTCGCTGCAAACAAACCCGGCCGCGCGCGCATGTAGCCGAACGCCACGACGGCACACACGACCCCTACCGACAGGAAGAATGCACCCGACAGGCCGACCGCCAGCACCGGATCGCGATCCCAGTAGGCGACGATGATCGCGATGTTCAGCAGAACGATGGCGACGAACAGGCAGAACAGCGCGCATACGCCGTAGACGACGATCGCCGCGAGGCGCCACCCTGCCGCCTGGCCATCGGCCGATAACAGCTCGAGGCGCGTCTGCAGTGCCGCGATCGAGGTGTCGGCCAACTCGCGCAGTCCGCGCAGCAATCCGGACGAGTGCGCGTGCGATGAACTCCTGTCGGTGCCGTCGGCGCCGTCGGCCACCGGCAGCCCGCTAGCGCCGCGAGATCAGCAACCCGACGATCATGCCGACCGCGGCGCCGATACCGACCGCGGTCCACGGCCGGTCGTGCACGAAATCGTCGGTCAGACGTGCTGCCTGCTTGGTGCGATCGACCATCGCGGCCTCGGCATCGCGCAGCGCGATACGCGCCGATCGCAGCGAATCTTCGGCGCGCGCGCGCACTTCCCCCAGTTTTTCGCCTGCCTGCCCGGCGGTGGCGCGCACCATTGCCTCGGCATCCGACACGACGGTCCTCAGCGTGGTCACCAGATTGTCGCCGCTCAAATCGTTCATGGCACAGCCCCCCTCGTCGATCGAGTGGTTTCAGGAAGCGCAGGCTACCGCAAACGCAGGCGACGTTCAAACGTCGAGCGCGCGCCAACGCGGGCGCTCGACGCCCGCGCCGCAGCGCTTCCTGTGCCTGCGTCCCGGCGAGCACAACGTTTCAGGAGATCACCTGATAGTAGAGATTCTGCGGGTGATTGGCCTGCGCGAAGAAGAACCAGCGCTCGGCGAGCAGGCCGGCGTACTGAACGACGAACGCGCATCCCAGCACCAGCGAAGCGTCGGTGGTGGCACCGATCCAGACGAGTGCCGCGGGCACCGGGAAAGCCAGCACCAGGAACGTCCATTTCACCGAGCGCAGGAAGTGCCGCGACCGGCCGTGCATGAACTCGCGGGTGTTGAACGAGCCACCCATCGATCCCTGCGCCTTCTGCTGCACATTCGGATGCCTGATGCCGATCGCCGTCTGGATCGTCGAGCGCGGTCGCAGGCGTGCGTTGCGCGTCAGCATCGCGGCACGCACCCCGAGCGCGACCGTGGTGAAGCCGACCGCCCAGACCGCGAGCGGTTCGGTGAAGCGCGGCGCGAGCAGTGAGGCGAGCAGCGTCGCGAGGTTGAACCCCGATGCGCATCCGAGCAGGAAATAGTTGACCAGCGTCAGCGGCGACGCCCATTCCTGCAGGAACTTCAGGCACGCGTAGATCATGCCGGTGCACACGAAGAGCGCGAGGCACAGCACCAGCGCGAGCAGGCCGATCGACGGCGTCCACACGGCATCGGTCGCCAGCGCGAAGCAGTAGGCCGCCACGCTTGCGGTGAACGCGGGCAGCACGATCACTTCGCGCGACAGCCACGACGTGCGCCACATCGCGGCCGCGCGCCATGCACGTTCGGGTCGCCCGAGGTGCCAGAACGACGCGAGCAGACCCAGCGCCGAGAACGCGACCGCGAGTGCGGCACCGGTGACGAAGAAGGCGCGCGCCGGCGTGGCGATGAGGTCGAGCCGCGCGCCGATGTCGATCGCATAGACCGCCACGAACAGGCCCTGGGCGACACCGATCAGGGTGGTGAACAGGATCACCGACCACGCAGGATGCATCTAGCGCCCCGCGCCCGCCGCGGCTTGCGCCTCGGCAATCAGTGCCGCCAACGTGCCGGGCACTGCTGCGTCGGTAACGCGTGCGGTATCGACGCGCGCGACCTGATCGTCGGCGACCGCGCACGTGCTTCGCCGCTTCGGCAGATAGTGGTTCGCGGGAGCGGTCCCCCATTCGGGCATCAATGCGTAGCCGCCGCGCTCGCGGATCGCGATCGACACTTCGGAGTGTTCGTCGTGGACGTCGCCGTACAGCCGCGCGTTGGTCGGACACGCGGTCACGCACGCGGGTTTGCGCTGCGCCTCGGGGATCGCGGTGTCGTAGATGCGGTCGACGCACAGCGTGCACTTCTTCATCACCTGCTGCTTCTCGTCGAGTTCGCGCACGCCGTACGGGCATGCCCAGGCGCAGTACTTGCAGCCGATGCACTTGTCGTAGTCGACGAGGACGATGCCGTCCTCCTTCCGCTTGTACGAGGCCCCGGTCGGGCACACCGGCACGCACGGCGGGTCTTCGCAGTGCAGGCACGACTTCGGGAAATGCACGGTCTCGGTGTCCGGAAACGCGCCGACCTCATAGGTCTGCACCCGGTTGAAGAACGTGCCGGTCGGGTCTTTCCCGTACGGGTTCTCGTCGGTGAGGAAACCCGCGACCCCGGAGGTGTTCCACTCCTTGCAGCTCGTCACGCAGGCATGGCAGCCGACGCATACGTTCAGATCGATGACGAGGGCGAGTTGCGTCAACGCGGTTCTCCTGCGAGCGAGACTGTGGTGCGGTTCATTTCAGTTCCCTGCCGACCGCCGTCGCCTCGGTGGCGGCGCCCTTGCCGGCGAAGAAAGCCTGCCACCCCTGCCGCATCGGTTGCGTCCCGGGCAGCGCGGCCATCGCGTCGAACTGCGGCCACGTTTCCTTCGCCTCGCCGGCATCGGCCGCATAGATTCGAACCTGCACGTCGTACCACCCGGCCTGGCCGGTGATCGGATCGGAGTTCGACCGCCTGCCCCCCGGCGCCTGCGCAGCCTCGCCGCCTGCACCTTCACCCACCTGCGGCAACTCCTCGCAGATCAGATGATTCAGCAGAAACCCCTTGCGCGATTCGTTCGCCTCGGGCGCGAGATTCCAGGCGCCGCGCGCCTTGCCGATCGCATTCCAGGTCCATACCGTGCCGGGCTCGACCGCCTCGGTGTAACGACACAGACAGCGCACCTTGCCGTGCATCGATTCGACCCACATCCACGCATCGTCGGCGATGCCAGCCGCGCGCGCAGTCACCGGGTTGACCATCAGGTAGTTGTGCGCGTGGATCTGCCGCAACCAGGCGTTCTGCGAATCCCACGAGTGGTACATGGCCATCGGCCGCTGGGTCACCGCGTTTAACGGATAACGCGTGCGGTCGGTCACCTGGGCTTCGAGCGGCGCGTACCAGAAAGGCAGCGGATCGAAATACGTAGCGACGCGTTCGCGCAGCGCGGGTGGGGGTCGTCGCGCACTGGGGCCCTTGCCCTGCGCGGCGAGGCGGAACTTCTGCAGCACCTCGCAATAGAGCTGGATCACCACCGGGTCGGGATGCATACGGAACTTGTTCTGCACCGCCCACGCGTTGTAGCCCTGGTTCCAGTTGCGCATGTACTGGAACTCGACCGGCATCACATGATGGAACACGCAGTTGTTCTCGGCATACCGTTCCCACTGGTTCGGGTTCGGGGCGCCGACGAGCGCCTGGTCGCCGTCGACCCCGCGATAACCGGCCAGCAATCCGACGCCCGAGTCGGGCGCGGTCTGGAAGTTGATGACGAAATCCTTGTAGTCGCGGAACTTGCGCGTGCCGTCGGCGTGGGTGAAGGCCGGAAACTTCAGGCGCGAAGCGAGTTCGACGAGCACGTCCTGAAACGGCTTGCACTCGCCTTTCGGCGGCACTACCGGCACCCGCACCGAGTCGCACGGACCGTCGAACTCCGAGATCGGCCGATCGAGCAGCGACATCGCGTCATAGCGCTCGAGGTAGGTCGTGTCCGGCAGTACGAGATCTGCAAAGGCGCACATCTCGGACTGGAACGCGTCGCACACGATGATGAACGGGATCCGGTACTCGCCTTGCGCACCGTCTTCGCCCTCGCAGCGATCATTCAGCATCCTGCGGACCTCGGACGTGTTCATCGCCGAGTTCCATGCCATGTTGGCCATGAACATCATCAGCGTGTCGATCCGGTACGGGTCACCGCGCCAGGCGTTGGTGATGACGTTGTGCATCATGCCGTGCACAGCGAGCGGGTGTTCCCAGGAAAACGCCTTGTCGATGCGCACGGGCTTGCCCTCGGCATCGATGAACAGATCGTCCGGGCCGGCGGGAAACCCGAGCGGCGCGCCGCCGAGCGGTGTATCCGGCTGCACCAGATCGGGGGTATTGGGCACGCGCGCGATCACCGGTGGCGTGCCGCGCGGATACGGCGCCTTGTGTCGGAAGCCGCCTGGACGATCGATCGTGCCGAGCAGCGTCATCAGGATCGACAGCGCACGGATCGTCTGGAACCCGTTCGAATGCGCGGCGAGCCCGCGCATCGCATGAAACGCCACCGGATTACCAGTCACGCGATCGTGCTGCCGCCCCCAGGAGTCGGTCCATCGAATCGGCAGCTCGAGTTTCCGGTCGCGCGCGGTGACGCCCAGTTCGACCGCCAGCCGGCGGATCGTTTCCTGAGAGATCCCGGTGATCGAGGCGGCCCACTCGGGCGTGTTCTCGACCAGCCGCTCTGCGAGCAGCTGGAACGCGGGCTTGACCGGCGTACCGTCATCCAGGATGAAGCTGCCGAACAACGCGGGATCGGACTCGCCCGTGTGGTTCACCACCGCCTTGCCGGAACGGCGATCCCACCACAGCTGGTTGTGCTGACGCACGGGATTCTTCGGTTCGAGCGTGTCATCCGCAACGATCATCCCGTGACGATCGCTCGCCGCGTCGATGTTGACGAGGTAGCCGGCATTGGAATAGCGCGCGACGAAGTCATGGTCGTAGAGCCCCAGGCGGACCAGCTCGTGACACAGCGCGAGCAGCAATGCGCCGTCGGTACCGGGCCGGATCGGCACCCATTCGTCGGCGATCGCCGAATAACCGGTGCGGATCGGATTCACCGAGATGAACCGCCCGCCACTGCGCTTGAACTTCGACAGCGCCATCTTCAGCGGGTTCGAATGATGGTCTTCGGCGGTGCCGAGCATCATGAACACCTTGGCGCGCTCGAGATCGGGGCCACCGAACTCCCAGAACGAGCCGCCGATCGTGTAGATCATGCCGGCGGCCATGTTGACCGAGCAGAAGCCCCCGTGCGCGGCATAGTTCGGGGTGCCGAACTGACGCGCGAACAGGCCGGTCAGCGCCTGCATCTGGTCGCGCCCGGTGAAGAGCGCAAACTTTTTCGGATCGGTCGAGCGGATCCGGCCGAGGCGCTGGCTCATCAGATCGAACGCGCGCTCCCACGAGATCACCTCGAACTCCGCCGCCCCGCGCGCCGACCCCGCCTTGCGCAGCAGCGGCTGGGTGAGACGCGCCGGCGAATACTGCTTCATGATTCCCGACGCGCCCTTCGCGCACATCACGCCCTTGTTCAGCGGGTGGTCCGGGTTGCCCTCGATATAGCGCACTTCGCCATCGCGCAGCGTCACCCGGATGCCGCAGCGACACGCGCACATGTAGCAGGTCGTGTTCTTCGTCTCGATGCGTGCGGCGCCTTCACCGGCACGTTCGGCGGGACGCTTCGACTGCAGTCGCAGTGCTTCGGGTGCAGCGGTATCCATCGATTCTCCGTGGCGCGCGCCGATCGATTTCCGGCTTTACAACACAGGCCCGATGTTAACGAGCGCCGCGGCGTCGGAAGCTCAGTCTTTCTTATGGACGCATAAGGCGGCGCACGCACTTCCCCGAAGCGAAAGGAGCGGGGTTCCCCGCCGCTCCTATCGGCGCGACCCGCGGCGCCGCTCCGGCGCCCCGCCCGCCAGGCTCAACTACCCAGAAAGTTCTTCTGCCAGGTCTTGTACGCGCCGACCCGGGTCACGGCATCCATCTGCTCCGCCGACGCGATCGACGATTTCAGCTCGGCGGGCGCGCCCCCGTTGAACAGATGCGTGTACACCTCGGTCAGCGTCTTCACCACTGCCGCGGTCGGCTGATGCCCCTGCAGCAGGATCCGTGCGCCGCGCGCGGCGAGCTCGTCGCGCGACAGCGACGCCGGCGCCGAGCCGACGATGATCGGCAGCTTGACCGCTGCTTCGATCGCCGACAGCTGATCGAGCGTCTCCAGCCCGACGACGAATACGCAGTCGACCCCCGCCTGCGCATAGGCCTGCAGGCGGGCCACCGCACCGTCGATGCCTTCCTTGCGCAGTGCCGCGGTGCGCCCGGCGATCACCAGCGAGGGATCGCGGCGCGCGGCGAGCGCGGCCTTCATCTTGCCCACGCCCTCGTCGATCGAAACGAAGGACTCGCCGCCGCTGCCGTACGGGGTCGGCAGATCGGTGTCCTCGATCGACAGGCACGACACGCCGGCATGCTCGCACTCCTCGACCGTACGCATCACGTTGAGCGCATTGCCGTAACCGTGATCGGCATCGACGATCAGCGACAAGCCGGCCGCGCGCTGGATACGCCGGATCTGGTCGGCGAACTCGGTCAGCGTCAGCACGATCAGGTCGGGCGCCGCAAGCGTCGTGTTCGATGCCACCGACCCGGCGAGAATGCCGAGTTCGTAGCCGACCGATTGCGCGAGTCGCGCCGACAGCGCGTCGAACACGCTCGCCGGAGACTTGCACTCGGTACCGTTCAGGAGCGCGCGCATGCGCTGGCGTTGTTCGGTGGCGTTCATCGTTCTCTCCCGGGTTCGAAGACTGTTTCCGATCACGTCGACGCGAGGTCGAGCCACTTGTTGACGACCGGCATGCGGAACGTCTCGAGCTGATCGAGCAGGCGCGCAGGCTCGGTATCGGTCAGGACCATGCCGCGGTGCTCGCGCCGGATGAACCCCTGCGCGGTGCTGTGGTCGAGGAAGGCGAGCAACTGGTCGTAATAGCCGGCGACGTTGAGCAGCCCGCACGGCTTGGCATGGAAACCGAGCTGCGACCAGGTCAGCACTTCGAAGAACTCCTCGAAGGTGCCGATGCCGCCGGGCAGCGCGATGAACGCATCCGACAACTCGGCCATCATCGCCTTGCGCTCGTGCATCGATTCGACCACGCGCAGCTCGGTGAGCCCCGCGTGGGCGACCTCCTTTTCGACCAGACGCCGGGGCGTGACGCCGATCACGCGCCCGCCCGCCGCCATCGCGGCGTCGCCGATCACGCCCATCAGACCGACCCGCCCGCCGCCGTAGACCAGCGTGCAGCCCGCCTCGACGATCTGTCGTGCCAGCATCTCGGCCGCGGCCCGATATTCGGGCAACGCACCCGCGTTCGACCCGCAGAACACGCATACTGCTTTCAAAGTCTCGCCCCCTCGCCACCCCGTGTTCGATGCGCGTCGAGCGCGCGGTTCGCCGCGTCGATCGCCGGTTCGCTGTTAATTTCGCGCCCTCTGGCGCGCATTGCTCTTGTTCGCGCGCGTGCACGTATCCCCACTTTACCGCACGCGCGTCGATTTCACCGGTCCCAGGCCCGACAGCTGCCGGTCGATCGGAAAGTTCATCCGGTTCGACCCCGTCGACGCCGCGCCTGCGTTCAACAGGGGTGCGCAGGGCAGCGCCCTGCCTGCCCCAACGACCGAAGAGGAGTCGCCCGTGAACCGTTCCGTGAAGAAGCTGCGTATCACTTTCACCACCCTGGCTTGCGCCGTCATGGCGCTCGCCCCCGCCGGCGGGTGGGCGGCGACGCCGGCGGAACCCCCCAACGCGCTGACGATATACAGCACCTCGGCCCCGGGGGCGATCGGCATCGATACGCTCGCCAACCTGCGCGGCGCGGCGCTGCCGGGTTACGCCGTCGTGCGCCACCTGCGCGAGATGGTGTTGACGCGCGGTCGCAACGTGCAGCGTTTTACCGATGTCGCCGCGCTGATCGACCCGACGACGGTCAGCTTCGAATCGTTGACCGACCCGGCCGGCACGCGCGTCCTCGATCAGAGCTTCCAGTTCGACCTGATCAGCGCGCAGCGCCTGCTCGAACGCTACCTCGAGCGCGAGATCAGCGTCGATCAGGTGCGCGGCACCGCGGTCGAAACCTTCGATGGTGTGCTGCTGTCGACCCAGGGCGGGCTCACGCTGCGCCGTCCCGACGGTTCGATCCGGATCCTGCCGGGCCATGCGGGAATACGTCTGCCCGAACTGCCCGGCGGGCTGATCACGCGCCCGACGCTCGTATGGAGTCTCGATGCCCAGCGTGCGGCGAGCCACCGTACGCGCGTGTCGTACCAGACGCGCGGCATCGCCTGGTGGGCCGATTACAACCTCACCTACAGCGAACCTTCGCCGGGGCAATGCGCGCTCGACGCCGCGGCCTGGGTGAGCATCGTCAACCAGTCCGGCGCAAGCTATCCGGACGCACGGCTCAAGCTGGTGGCAGGTGACGTGCAGCGCTTACCGGTCGCGCGTCCGCGCCCGGGGCTCAGTGCGCAGCGTGCTGAGCTTGCTGCCGCAGCGCCGCCAGGGTTCGAGCAGAAGGAGTTCTTCGAGTACCACCTCTACACGCTCGGGCGCAGCGTTACGCTGCCCGACAACTCGACCCAGCAGCTCGAACTGTTCCCGGCCGCGCGCGGCGTGGGCTGCACGAAGACGCTCGGGTATTACGGACTCGGCCCCGGCTATCAGGGCGTATTCCCGCGTCCGGTCGTCGATCGCGAGCTCGGCTCGGCGTCGAATCGCAAGGTCGATGTGTATCTGTCGTTTCGCAACGCCGAGAACAACCGCCTGGGCATGCCGCTGCCGGCGGGACGCGTGCGCGTGTCGCAGCTCGACCCGGCCGATCGCACGCTCGAATTCATCGGCGAAGACACGATCGACCACACGCCGCGCGACGAGACCGTACGGATACGACTCGGCAGCGCCTTCGATGTCGTCGGCGAGCGACGGCAGGTCGACTTCCGGGTCGACAACGCGAAGCGCGAGATGGTCGAAGAGATCGAGGTCAAGGTGCGCAACCAGAAGAAGGCCGAACCGGTCACCGTGCAGGTGCGTGAGAACCTCTATCGCTGGACGAACTGGCAGATCACGCAGCGCAGCCACGCGTTCGACCGGATCGATGCGCGCACCGTGCATTTTCCGGTGACGATCGCGCCGGGTGCCGAGACGATCGTGCGGTACTCGGTACGCTATACGTGGTGAGTCGGTATCGTCGCGGCGAGTTCCCCGCTATCGGGTGGTCGGTGTCGCGTCGTCAAGGTCGGGGCGTCGGTGTGGAATTCCCGGTTGCGCCACCCTGCCCCATCGGCTACCGTACGCGCGCCGTAGATGGCGCGCCGGCGGCGATGGCGCCCGACCGCTGCACCTCGACCTGAAAGCGTAGCCATGACCCTGATGCTGGTGATCGTTCTGGCGGCCGCACTGGCCGTCGGCGTGTACCTGATCATGATCTACAACAGTCTGGTCCAGGTGAAGCACAACGTATCGAAGGCCTGGGCCAACATCGAAGTGTTGTTGAAGCAACGCCATGACGAGTTGCCGAAGCTGATCGAGACCTGCAAGCAGTACATGAAGTTCGAGCAGGACACGCTGCAGCGTGTCGTCGACGCGCGCAGTCGCGTGTTTGCCGCCACGCAGGCACAGGACATCGACGCGCTGGGCCGGGCCGAGGGTGCGCTGCGCGTCGGGCTCGGCAACCTGTTCGCGGTGGCCGAGGCCTATCCGGAGCTCAAGTCGAACGCGAGCTTCCAGCAGCTGCAGAGCCGGATCAGTTCGCTCGAGGATTCGATCGCCGATCGGCGCGAGTTCTACAACGAAAGCGTCAACATCAACAACGTGCGCATCGAGCAGGTGCCCGACGTGATCGTCGCGCGGCTGTTCGGCTTCGGCGTGTTCAAGCTGCTCGAGTTCACCGCGACTGAAATTGAGGACGTCGATGTGAAGCAGTTGTTCCAGGCGTCTGAAACCGGACGCTGACCTTCCGCGCCGGTGCGCTTCACACTCGTCACCTCGACCACCCGCGGACGGCTCGAGTGGGCGAACTGGACGACCTCGGCAGCCCACCTTGCGCTGCTCGGATTTGCCACGCAGAGCGACGAGCGCAGGATCTGGGCAGTCTGCCTGCTGCTGATCGGCACCATCAGCCTGTTCGCGTGGGCCGGCAACTACCGACGCTGGCGCGCGATCGTCGACACGCCGACCTCGCGGGTCGAATCGGCGGCGCAGGGCTATGTCGAGCTGTCGGGCCGCGCACGCTGGCCGGGCGCGGAGCCGCTGCGCAGTCGACTGCGCGATATTCCTTGCTGCTGGTACTGGTTCCAGATCGAGGAACAGGGCTCGAAGGATGAATGGACGGTGCAGAGCCAGGGGGAGAGTCCGGCCCCGTTCCTGCTCGACGATGGCAGCGGCCAGTGCGTCATCCACCCGGGCGAAGCCGAGATCCACTCGCGTCATCGCGAGGTCTGGCTGCACGACGATCTGCGCTACACGGAATTGACGATCCTGCCCGACGACCCGCTGTACGCGATCGGCGCGTTCTCGAGCGAGCGCCCGTTCGATGCGAAGGGCGGTGTCGACGCGGCGATCGGTGTCCTGCTCGCGAAGTGGAAGGACGATCGTGCGCGGCTCCTCGAGCGCTTCGACCTCGATCGCAACGGCGAACTCGACGTGCAGGAGTGGACGCTCGCGCGCCGGCAGGCGCGGCGCGAGGTCGAAACCCGGCGCGCGCAGGCCGCCCACGAGCCGGCGCTGCATGTGATGCGCCGACCTCGCGACAACCGGCTCTTTCTGTTGTCCAATATGGAACCCGAGTCGCTTGCTCGCAAGTACGTGCTGTGGAAATGGGCGCATCTCGGCCTGTTATTCGCGGGGCTGATCGCGGGCAGCGCCCTGCTGATCAACTGAACGTCGAGGCGTCGATGCACGCTGTGACCCCGGATTCCGATCTCTGCACCCCGCGCAGCGCATCGTTGCAAGGCTTCTCGGCGAGCGGGTTTCATCGTATCGCCTATACCGAGTGGGGCGACCCCGGGAACCCGCACGTGATCGTCTGTGCGCATGGCCTGACGCGCAACGGGCGCGATTTCGACTGGCTCGCGCGACACCTCGCGCGCGACGCGCGTGTCGTCTGCCCCGACATCGTCGGTCGTGGCGACAGCGACTGGCTCGCCGATCCGGCGCAGTACGGCTATCCGCAATACCTCGCCGACATGACCGCACTGATCGCACGCGTGACCACCAGCCAGGTGAACACGCCAGCCCACACAGCCGCGAGCGCGCGTGTCGACTGGGTCGGCACGTCGATGGGCGGGCTCATCGGCATGATGCTCGCCGCCGCCCCGCGCACACCGATCCGCCGGCTGGTGATGAACGACATCGGGCCGGTACTCGCGCGTGAAGGCCTGACCCGTATCGCAACCTACGCCGGCAGCGATCCGCGCTTCGACTCGGTCGAGGCGTTCGCTGCGTGGCTCGGCGAACTGTTTCGCCCCTGGGGTGCATTCACCGCGGCGTTGACCGATGTGCAACTGCAGCATCTGGTTCGCTACAGCATGCGCACGTTCGACGATGCCGATGGTCGCACGACGTTCGGCCTGCGTTACGATCCGGCGATCGCCGACGGTTTTCGGGGCAAGGTGTTCGAACGCGATATCGAGCTGTGGCCGATCTGGGACACGGTCGAGATACCGGTGCTGATTCTGCGGGGTGCCGAATCCGAGATCCTGCGAAGCGACACCGCACGAATGATGTGCGAGCGTCGGCCGACGCCAGGCGCGTCGACCGCGCTGCTCGAGTTCACCGGGATCGGCCACGCGCCGGCGCTCGCCGATGCCGACCAGATCGCGGCCGTCGCGGCTTTTCTGCTTGAGGACTGACGCATGCGGCGCCGGCCACCGACCCTCTCGTTGATCGATGCGCTCGTCGAGGAACGGGTGGCCCGCGCGCAGGCTGCCGGCGAGTTCGACGATCTGCCCGGTGCCGGCAAGCCGCTCGCGCTCGACGACGACGCGCTCGTGCCGGAAGATCTTCGCGTCGCCCATCGGATCCTCAAGAACGCGGGCGTGCTCCCGGCGCACGTGCAGGCACTGAAAGACATCCACGCCCTTGCGCAATCCATCGATGCCGGGGCAGATCAGCCGGCGCGACGCAAGCCCATGGCACGTGTGAGCTTGCTGTTAGAACGCCTCGCACAGACACGCGCCGCGGCCAGCGGCACGATCCATCTCGATGAGTCTTATTACAGGCAGGTGATGGAGCGCTTCCTGCAGCGCTAGTCCGGTCGATGATTGACCCGATGAAGGTCGGCAGCACGACGGTCCAATAGCCCGCACTCGAGCGGCAGGACCGAGCGCGCATTCATCGACCAGTATCGCTCGGCGATGGCCATCACATCCGGATTTATCCCTGAGTCGTATCGACGCCAGGCGCCGCGCCATCGCATCGGGTCGCGGTCGCCGTGTGCTGTCGACACTCGGAGCGCTGATTCAGGTCGAGTGCGGGCACATGTGTTGCACCCCCCCACCGCATCGCCCGAGTTACCCCCGACCCGTTCACCTCCGTGCTAGGAAAAGTCATGATCAAGTGTCCCCTCAATCGCCACAGACTTGCCGATGCCATCGGTAAGCTTGGCATCGGTCTTGCCTTCGCGACCGTTGCCGCCGCCTCGTTCGCGTCGAGTCATCGTGAAGCGCCGTTCATCGCCAGCCAGGCCAAGGCCGATGCGACCGACGTCTACCTTTTCCGGAGCTACGAAACCGGGCGCCAGAACTTCGTCACCGTGCTCGCGAACTACCAGCCGTTCCAGGATCCGCAGGGCGGCCCCAACTTCTACCTGTTCAGCCCCGACGCCTTGTACGAGATCCACTTCGACAACAACGGCGATTCGGTGCCCGACCTCACGTTTCAGTTCCGCTTCAAGAACATGTCCAAGATGACCGCGCTCACCGTGGGCGGCCGTGACGTGAAGATTCCGCTGATCAACAGCGGGGGAATCATCGGCGTGAACCCGGCAGCGCTCAACGTGCGCGAGACGTTCACGGTCGACGTACTGCGGCCCGGCAACATCGCGGCGAGCCTCACCAATGCCGCAGGCGGCGCAGTGGAGTTCGACAAGCCGGTCGACAACATCGGCGACAAGGTATTCGGCGGTCCGACAGGCTACGCGACCTACGCCAACCAGCATATCTATAACGTGATGGTTCCGGGTTGCGCCACGCCGGCACGCGTTTTCGTCGGTCAGCGCAAGGAGCCGTTCTATATCGCGGTCGGCAAGATCTTCGATCTGATCAACCTCAACCCCCTCGGGCCGGAAGCGGGCGGTAACAACAACGATCTCGAATCGAAGAACATCAGCACCCTCGCGATGGAACTGCCGATCTCGTGCGTGACGGTGGTCGGCGAGCCGGTGATCGGCGCCTTCACCACCGCCAGTCTGCGCCAGGACATGCTCGCTGCACCCGCCGGCCTGTCGAACTCGAATACGGCGAGCGGGCCCTTCGTGCAGGTCTCGCGGCTCGGCATGCCGCTGGTCAACGAGCTGGTGATCGGCATCGACGACAAGGACGCCTTCAACGCATCCCGGCCGACCGATGACGTGGCGAAGTTCGCCGACTACGTGACCAACCCCATCCTGCCGGCGGTGGTGGAGTTGCTGTTCCCGGCTGCGAAGGCACCGACCAAGTTTCCTCGGACCGACCTGATCGCTGCCTTCCTGACCGGCATCGCGGGTGTCAACCAGCCGAGAAACGCGGTACCCGGCGAAATGATGCGGCTCAACACGGCAATCCGTCCGGTGCCCGCTGGCGGACAGAATCCGTTGGGTGTCGCGGCAGGCGATCTGGCGGGGTTCCCGAACGGAAGGCGTCCGGGCGACGACGTCGTCGACCTGTCGCTGCGGGTGGCGATGGGCGCGTTGTGCGTGCTCACCGGTCCGGGTGATGGACTGCGGGTCGGTTGCACGCCGGGGGATGCACCCGCCGGCGGACTCGCGCTGACCGATGGCGTGCGCAAGAACTCGACGAACTTCTTCGCCACCTTCCCGTATCTGACGACGCCGCTTCCGGGCAATTTCAACCCGCCGGCACCGGCAGGCTCGACGTTCCCTTGAGCGTGACGGGAGCTTGAGCCGTTGACGAAGGGCCCGCATAGCGGGCCCTTTTTCCTGGCTGTGCGTCCCGGGTGTCCGGCAGAACACATGAAGCGCTACAGCGGAATCAGCGAGACGTCGGCGACGCGCTCGACCAGCCACACCGCGCCGATCGCCAGCGCGGCGAAGGACCCGCCGCGAATGACCCAGCGGGGGTAGAACGCACCGCCGCGCAGCAGGAACAGGAACGCGGTCACGACCACGACGATCAGCACCTGACCGAGTTCGAGTCCGAGGTTGAACTGCAACAGCGTCCAGGCGAACTGCCGCACCGGTAACTCCAGCTCGGCCAGCACGCCGGCGAAGCCGAAGCCGTGAATCAATCCGAACACGAACGTGACCACGCCGCGCCGGCCCCCGAAGATCGGGCGGATGTTGTCGAACGCCGCGAGCATGATCGTCGCCGCGATCGCCGGCTCGATCACCGATGAGGGCACCGCAATCTTGCCGGTTGCAGCGAGCGCGAGCGTGATCGAATGGGCGACCGTGAATGCCGTGACGATGCCGGCGACCGGCCACACCGCCTGCGCGAGTCGCGGCACCGGCTGCCAACCGCGCGCTGTGCGCTGCATCACCGCCGGGAACAGCAGGCAGAGCAGGAACAGCACATGGTCGTAGCCGATCAGGATGTGGCGCACACCCTCGACCAGGAACTGGAACGGGTCGGAGTCGCCGGCAACCGCCACATCGCCGGGCGCGGGTGTCGGCGCGGCCGACTCGACCGTATCGGCGCCTGCCGAAGCGCGCGGGGCGACACCGTCTGCATCCGGCGCCACGCCCAAAGGCGAGGACAGCCCGGTCGATGGCGCAGGAACCAGCGCAGGGCGTTTCATGTTCGCCACCGTGAACGCCTGCGGCACCAGCACGCGCAGTTGCGGCGCGGTCCCGCGCCATTCGATGCGTGCGATGCCGCGGTGCGTTGGATCCACATCGGCGAGCATCGAATAGCGAATCGTCGGCGCGCCGGCGGGCGCGCAGTCGCTCTCCATCTGCAGCGCGGCGTAGACGCCGTCGCTGCGACGCTCCAGCACGCGCGCGGCGGTGCGCCACTCGCACCCGTCGATCTGCAGGTGGCGCCGCATATAGGCTTCGAGCGCAGGCCAGGCGGCACGCACCTCGCTCCAGACGAGCTTGCCGTCCCCGTCGGCGTCGATGTCGACGACCAGATCCAGGTCGCGTAGCGCCACATCCACGCGCAAGCGCGTCGGACCCGAGTCGGCGTGCGCGAGCTGCAGATAGGCGTCGCTCGCCTTGTGCGCACCGACGCTCCCGGCGACCGTCGCCAGCAACAGCATCAGCAGCAGCGCACGCAGCCCTCTAGAGCAACGCATCGAGGCGCTTGTCGTGCAACCCGATCTTCTGCTTGAGCGCCGCGAGCTCGCGCAAAGCGGCCGCATCGCGACTCGCCGTCGCGGCGCGCGCGAACACCAGCAGATCGATCGGCTCGCGCTGATGGCGCACGTTCTCGCGTGAATGCCGGAGCGCCTCGCGCGGCGCCTTGTCTACCCAGAGCGCGAACATCGCGAGCTCGCGCGCATGCGTCGTGCGCGCATCGGGACGCAGGTTGGCCGCAGCGATCCGCTCGCGCATCT
>JACMMK010000262.1 GCA_014379045.1 Burkholderiales bacterium | reverse complement strand
GATCGACTCCAACGTGCTGATCAACGAGCGGGTGCGCGAAGAGCTGCGCAACGGCGCCAGCCCACAGACGGCGATCGCCACCGGCTACGAGCGCGCCTGGGGCACGATCCTCGACTCCAACATCACGACTTTGATTGCCGGCCTGGCCTTGCTGGCTTTCGGTTCGGGCCCGGTGCGCGGCTTCGCGGTCGTGCACTGCCTGGGCATCCTGACCTCGATCTTCTCTGCGGTGTTCGTGTCGCGGGGAATGGTCAATCTGCTGTACGGGTCGCGGCGCAAGCTGACCCAGCTGTCGATCGGGCAGGTGTGGCGGCCGACGGCCACTGCAGGCGCCCCGCCCGGCAAGGCGGGCGTGCGCTGACTCTGCCCACGCTGAGCCGCGGCAACGCGACGTTTCTTTTCACCCGGCTCCTGCCGACCCTGCATACCCACGCGATTCACCGAGGCGACAGATGGAATTCTTCCGCATCCGCAAGACGATCCCGTTCATGCGGCACTCGCTCGTCTTCAACGCGTTCTCGTTCATCACGTTCCTGATCGCCGTCGGCTTCCTGATCTTTCGCGGTCTGCACTTCTCGATCGAGTTCACCGGCGGCACGGTGATGGAGGTCAGCTATCGCGAAGCCGCGCAGATCGAACCGGTACGCAGCGCTGTCGAGCGCCAGGGGTGGGGTGAGTTCCAAGTGCAGAATTTCGGCACCGCCCGTGACATCCTGATCCGCCTGCCGCTGCGCGAGGGGTTCTCGTCGGGGCAGCAGGCAGAGATCGTGTTCTCCGAGTTGACGCGCCAGCCCGCCGCCGGCGAAGCACCGGCGTGCGCACCGTTGCACACGTTGCGGCGCGAGCTCTACGCGATACCGACCGACCAGCGTCCGGCCGAGCGGGTGACGGCCCTGGCCGAGCAGCACAAGCAGCTGGCCGGTCAATGTACCGAACTGCGGCGCGTCGAGTTCATCGGCCCGCAGGTCGGCGCCGAACTCGCGCAGGACGGCGCACTCGCGCTGATCTGCGTGGTGATCGGGATCATGTTGTATCTCGCGTTCCGCTTCGAGTGGAAGTTCGCGGTGGCCGGCATCATCGCGAACCTGCACGATGTGGTGATCGTCGTCGGTCTGTTCTCGATGTTCGGATGGGAGTTCTCGCTGCCGGTGCTCGCCGGCGTGCTGGCGGTGCTCGGCTATTCGGTCAACGAGTCGGTGATCATCTTCGACCGGGTGCGCGAGCACTTCAAGACGATGCGCCGCGCCCCGGTCGACGAGGTGATCGACTCGGCGATCACCGCGACGATCTCGCGCACGATCATCACCCACGGCTCGACGCTGGCGATGGCGCTGTCAATGCTGCTGCTCGGCGGGCCGGCGCTGCATTACTTCGCGCTGGCGCTGACCATCGGCATCTGCTTCGGCGTGTATTCATCGGTGTTCGTCGCCGCGGCGATCGCGCGCTGGCTCGGCATCAAACGCGAAGACCTGTTCAAGAAGCCCGCCGCCGGCACGCCGCAGGAAGGCTGAGTAGCCCGGCTCACGCGTTTGCTCAGCGCGCGCCCATCACCGTCTGTTCCGGAGGCTCCCGATCGTGGAATTGCTGCAGCAGGCCCTCGATGTCGTCCTCCACCTCGACGACTACCTCGCCGTGTTCGTCGCCACCTACGGCGCATGGATCTACGTCGCGCTGTTCGCGGTCATCTTCTGCGAAACGGGGTTGGTCGTTACCCCGTTCCTGCCGGGAGACTCGCTGCTGTTCGTCGCGGGCACGATCGCCGCCACGGGCGGCATGAACGTGCATCTGCTCGCCTTCGTGCTGTTCATCGCGGCGGTGCTCGGCGATGCGCTGAACTACCACATCGGTCGCTGGGCGGGGCCGAAGGTGTTCCGCGGCGAAGCCTGGTGGGGCGCGCGCTTCTTCAAGCCTGCACATCTCGCCAAGACCCAGAGCTTCTACGACAAATACGGCGGCAAGACGATCATCATCGCGCGCTTCATCCCGATCGTGCGTACCTATGCGCCGTTCGTCGCCGGGCTGGCGAAAATGCCGTATCCACGATTCGCGCTATACAACATAACCGGGGGCGCGCTGTGGGTGCTGTCGTTAACCTATGCGGGCTACCTGTTCGGCAACATCCGCTGGATCAAGGACAACCTCACCCTGGTCATCCTCGCGATCATCGTCGTGTCGATCCTGCCGGCGATCGTCGAGGTGCTGCGCGCGAAGTGGTCGAACCGCGCGGTGCAGCAGTCCTGACCTCGCTCGGGTGCGTCGTCATCGAGTGACTGTAGTCGTCTTTGCGCACACCGCACGCGTTCGGGCGCGGTGAACCGGCGATCCGCTAAACCAGCTTCGCGAGGTCGGCGGCCTTGCCGGTGTACGTCGCCGGAGACAGTTCCATCAGCCGCGCCTTCACGTCCCCGGGCAGATCTAGCGTGCGGATGAAACCGCGCAGGTCGGTCTCGGACATGTGCCCCTTGCCGCGCGTCAATGCCTTCAGTTGCTCGTACGGTTCGGGCAACCCGTAACGTCGCATCAGCGTCTGGATCGGCTCGGCGAGTACCTCCCACGCGTCGTCGAGATCGCGCGCGAGCGCCTGCGGGTTCGCCTTCAGCTTGTTCAACCCGCGCAGGCACGCATCGAAGGCAAGCAGCGAATGGCCGAAACCGACGCCGAGATTGCGCAGCGCGGTCGAGTCGGTCAGGTCGCGCTGCCAGCGCGAGATCGGCAACTTCTCCGACAGGTGACGCAGCATCGCATTCGCAATGCCGAGGTTGCCTTCGGAGTTCTCGAAGTCGATCGGATTGACCTTGTGCGGCATCGTCGACGAGCCGACTTCGCCTTCCTTCACGTTCTGCGTGAAGTAGCCGAGCGAGATGTAGCCCCAGATGTCGCGGTTCAGGTCGATCAGGATCGTGTTCGCGCGCGCGAATGCGTCGAGCAGCTCGGCGAGCGCGTCGTGCGGTTCGATCTGCGTCGTGTACGGATTCAGCTCGAGACCGAGGCGCTCGACGAAATCGTGCGCGAACTTCTCCCAGTCGAAATCCGGGTACGCGATGCGATGCGCGTTGTAGTTGCCGACCGCGCCATTGATCTTGCCGCTCAGTTCGACGTCACGAAACTGCTCACCCTGTCGACGCAGACGCGCGATGACGTTCGCAACTTCCTTGCCGACCGTCGTCGGCG
>JACMMK010000261.1 GCA_014379045.1 Burkholderiales bacterium | reverse complement strand
GGGGATCGACGTAAGCGAATCGGGCGCTGGCGCCGACCGCGCAAGTGGTGGAACCTGCGCTATCGCGCGGAGGCGCCCGATGAGCCCCGCGGCGAGGGGCCCCGGCCGCAGGCTGCGGATCGACGTAAGCGAATCGGGCGCTGGCGCCGACCGCGCAATGGTAGACGCGGCTAGATTGCTGGGAGGCGCCCGATGAGCGGTGCAACGCCTCCGGCTGCGAACGGGTTGCCGACACTGCCTTCGGTCGAGACCCTGATCGACGCGCTAGTCGCACAGATCCGGCCGACGATCGACCCGGCGCGCTGCGCGCTGGTCGGTATTCACAGCGGCGGTGTGTGGATCGCCGAGCGTCTGCACCAGGCACTCGGCCTCGCCACTGCGCTGGGTACGATCGACGTCGGGCTGCACCGCGACGATCTGGAACGCTCGGGACTGCGCACGACGATGCGCGCCTCGATGATCGCCTTCGAGGTCGCTGATGCCGACATCGTGCTGGTCGACGACGTGCTGCATACCGGGCGCACGATCCGCGCCGCGATGAATGAACTTTTCGACTACGGCCGGCCGGGGCGCATCCGGCTCGCCGCCCTCATCGACCGCGGCGGGCGGCACCTGCCGATCGCAGCGACCTTCGTCGGGGCGACGATCACGCTCGCCGACGCTTACGAGATCGTCCTCGAACGCGCCGGCGCGGCAGACTCCGACGGCAAGTTGTCGCTACGCGCTTGTGCGCGCAGCGCCGCACCGGGTGCGCTGCGTACGGGTGCGAGACCCGCCGGTCTGCCCGAACCTGCATGAACGTCGGCGTCCAGTGACCCGCAACCCCCAGCTCGACCAGCACGGTGTGCTCAGGCATCTGCTCTCGATCGACGGTCTGCCGCGCGAGACCCTGCTCAACATCCTCGATACCGCGCGGCCGTTCGTGAGCGTCGCCGAGCGGGAAGTGAAGAAAGTGCCGGTGCTGCGCGGGAAAAGCGTGTTCAACCTGTTCTTCGAGAACTCCACGCGGACCCGTACGACGTTCGAGATTGCCGCGAAACGCCTGTCCGCGGATGTCATCAACCTGAACATCGACGCGAGTTCTGCGAGCAAGGGCGAGTCGCTGCTCGACACGATCTCGAACCTCTCGGCGATGGATGCGGACATGTTCGTGGTGCGCCACGCGCAGAGCGGCGCACCGTTCCTGATTGCGAGTCATGTGCGCGAGGGCATCAGCGTCATCAACGCAGGCGACGGCCGTCACCAGCATCCGACGCAGGCCCTGCTCGACATGTACACGATCCGCCACTACAAGCAGTCGTTCACCGGGCTGACAGTGACCATCGTCGGCGACGTGCTGCATTCGCGCGTCGCGCGCTCGCAGATCCATGCGCTGTCGACCCTCGGGGTGCCCGAGATCCGCGTCGTCGGACCGAAGACGCTGGTGCCCGACTCGTTCGCGCAGCTCGGCGTACGCGTCTTCAACCGGATGGAAGACGCGCTGGTCGGCGTCGACGTCGTGTCGATGCTGCGCCTGCAGAACGAACGCATGGACGGTGGTCTGCTGCCGAGCGCGCAGGAGTACTACAAGAGCTACGGCCTCACTGCCGAACGGCTCGCGCTGGCGCGTCCCGATGCGATCGTGCTGCATCCGGGGCCGATGAACCGGGGCGTGGAGATCGAGTCGAGCGTGGCCGACGGATCGCAGTCGGTGATCCTGCCGCAGGTCACCTTCGGCATCGCGGTGCGCATGGCGGTGATGTCGATCCTGGCGGTCCGGTGAGCCGGTCGCTGACTACGCCCTCGAGCTCGCGGATGAGCAGGCCGATGAGTACACGATGAGAACGCGCCGATGAGCGCTGCGATCGTGCGGGCCAAACCGGTGGTCATCCGCGGTGGGACCGTGGTCGATCCGGTCGATGACCGCGAATACGCAGCCGACATCGCGCTAGAAGATGGCCTGATCAGCGCGATCGGCACCGTGCCCGACCGTTTTCGCTCGGCGCGAACGATCGATGCGCGCGGCCTGCTGATCGCCCCCGGCCTCGTCGACCTGGCGGCGCGCCTGCGCGAGCCCGGCTACGAGTACAAGGCCACGCTCGAATCCGAACTCGCCGCAGCGGTGGCCGGCGGCGTGACCAGTCTGGCCTGTCCCCCCGACACCGACCCACCGCTCGACGAACCCGGGCTGGTCGAGATGCTCAAGTACCGCGCGCAGACGCTCGCCCTGTCGCGCGTCTATCCGGTCGGCGCATTGACGCAGGCGCTCGCGGGCGAGCGCATCACCGAGATGGCCGAACTGAACGAGGCCGGTTGTATCGCGTTCTCGCATGCCGATCATCCGGTCACCGACACACGCGTGTTGTTGCGCACAATGCTGTACGCAGCGAGCTTCGACTTCCCGGTGTGGCTGCGCCCGCAGGACCCGCATCTCGCGCGCGGCGGAGTCGCGCACGGCGGCGAGGTCGCCACGCGGCTGGGTTTGAGCGCCATTCCCGTCTGTGCCGAGACCATTGCGATCGATACCCTGGTGACCTTGGCCAGGGTCACCGGCGCACGCGTCCATCTGTGCCGGCTGTCTACCGCCGAGGGGGTCGCACAGGTGCGCGCAGCCCGGGCCGGCGGGCTCGCGATCACCTGCGACGTGGCGATCCATCACGTGCACCTGTGCGACCGCGATATCGGTTACTTCGATGCGCAGAGCCACCTGGTGCCGCCGTTGCGCAGCGTGCGCGACCGCGACGCACTGCGCGCCGCACTCGCCGACGGCACCATCGACGCCGTGTGTTCCGACCATACGCCGGTGGACGACGATGCCAAACAGCTTCCGTTCGCGCAGTCGGAGCCCGGCGCAACCGGGCTCGAACTATTGCTGCCGCTCACGCTGAAGTGGGCCACCGAGATGTCGCTCAGCCGAGCACGCGCGCTCTCACGCATTACCTGCGCGCCAGCGCGTATCCTGGGTGTGCCCGCCGGAAGGCTGACGCTCGGTGCTCCCGCGGACCTCTGCCTGTTCGATCCCATTGAAGACTGGGTCGTCAGCCCACAGACTCTTGTGAGCCAGGGCAAGAACACGCCCTTCGCCGGCCTGCCGATGGTCGGACGCGTGCGCCACACGATCGTGGGTGGCGAGGCGGTCTTCAGCCGGGGCGCTGGGTGGTCGATCCCGACCACGTAGACCCTTCCGGCGGTCTGGGGCATCCGGCGCACCGCCCACTTCCGGTCCACCCGGCGCCCCGGTCGCGCGTTTCCCTGACATACCCCCAAGCATTTCACTGGAGCATTCGATGCAAAATCCGCTACTCGAACAATCGCCGCTGCCGCGTTTCCCCGATATTCGGGTCGAGCATGTGACGCCGGCGATCGAATCGTTGCTCGCGGAGAACCGCGCCGAGGTCGCGCGCCTGGCCGAGGATGCGTCGACGCCGACCTGGCAGGGTTTCGCGCATCCACTCGAGGGCGTATCCGACCGGTTGCGTCGCGCCTGGGGACTCGTGTCTCACCTCAACGCGGTGATGAACAGCCCGGAACTGCGCGAGGTCTACAACGAGAACCTGTCGCGGGTGACTGCGTACTACACCGAGATGGGACAGAACGAGGCGCTGTTCGCGAAGTACAAGGCGCTTGCGGCGAGCCCCGGCTTCAGCCAGCTCTCCGCCGCGCGGCGCAAGGTGATCGAGAACGAGGTGCGCGATTTCCGCCTGTCGGGCGCAGAGCTGCCCCCCGCGCAGAAAGAACGCTATCGTCAGATCAGCGAGCGCCTGGCAGCGCTTTCGTCGCGGTTTTCCGACAACGTGCTCGATGCGACCAACGCGTTCTCGCACCATGTCGACGCGCGCGCCGGGCTCGCCGGCCTGCCCGAGGATGCGATAGAGGCGGCCGCGGAGGCCGCACGCAGCGAAGGCCAGACGGGTTACCGCTTCACGCTGCAGGCGCCGTCGTTCCAGCCTGTGATGCAGTACGCCGATGATCGCGTGCTGCGCGAGACGCTGTACCGCGCGTTCGTCACCCGCGCTTCCGAATTCGGGCGCGAAGACTGGGACAACAGCGGACTTATCGTCGAGATCCTCGCGCTGCGCCACGAACTCGCGCAGTTGCTCGGCTTCGCCGATTTCGCCGGGCTGTCGCTCGCTGCCAAGATGGCCGAGTCGCCGACCCAGGTGGACGAGTTCCTCGGCGAACTCGCTGCGAAAGCGCGGCCGTTCGCGCTGCGCGATCTCGCCGAGCTGCAGACCTTCGCCCGCGAGCATCTCGGTCTCGCCGAGCTGCAGGCCTGGGATATGATGTACGCCTCGGAGAAACTGCGTGACGAGCGCTACGCGTTCTCGGACAACGATGTGAAACAGTACTTCCCGGAAACGCAGGTGTTGCCGGGGATGTTCAGGCTGGTCGAGACCATCTACGGCCTGATGATCACCGAGCGTGAAGCGCCGAAATGGCATGCCGACGTGCGCTTCTATGAAGTGGCGAACGCCGCGGGCGAGCCGATCGGCCATTTCTATCTCGACCTCTATGCCCGTGCCTCGAAGCGCGGCGGCGCGTGGATGGACGATGCGATCGCACGGCGCCGCCGCGCCAGCGGTCTGCAGTTGCCGGTCGCGTATCTCACCTGCAACTTCCCGGCGCCGGTCACGCGCCCCGATGGCACGGTGCGACCGGCACTGTTCACGCACGACGACGTGGTCACCCTGTTCCACGAGTTCGGACACGGCCTGCATCATCTGTTGACCGAAATCGACGAACTGTTCGTTTCGGGCATCAACGGCGTCGAATGGGATGCGGTGGAATTGCCCAGTCAGTTCATGGAGAACTTCTGCTGGGAGTGGGACGTGCTGAAGCATCTGACCCGGCATGTCGACACCGGCGCGCCGATGCCACGCGCGCTGTTCGACTGCATGCTGGCGGCGAAGAATTTCCAGAGCGGCCTGCAGACGCTGCGTCAGGTCGAGTTTTCGCTGTTCGATATGCGCATTCACAGCGGGGCGACCGCTTCAGCGGGCACCTCGGCGCAGGCGGTGCTCGACCAGGTCCGGCGCGAGGTGTCGGTGCTGACGCCCCCCGAGTTCAACCGCTTCGCGCACGGCTTCTCGCACATCTTTTCAGGCGGCTACGCGGCCGGGTACTACAGCTACAAGTGGGCCGAGGTGCTGTCGGCCGATGCCTACAGCCTGTTCGAGGAGCGTGGCGTGCTCAATCCGGAAATCGGCGCACGGTTCCGCGACGAGGTGCTCGCGCGCGGCGGCAGCCGGCCCGCACTCGAATCTTTCGTAAAGTTTCGCGGCCGCGAGCCGAGAATCGATGCACTGTTGAGGCATAACGGCATGAGCGAGACGGCCGCCGCCTAACCCAGGTCGGGAGAGTGAACATGAAGCGCATGCGCGGTATGGGTATCGGGGCCGCGATGGTCGTCGCGGTGATTTTCTGCGGCGCGTGGTCGATATCGCCGGCCAGCGCGCAGCAGATCCGCTGCTGGACCAATCCCAGCGGTTCGCGCGAATGTTCCGATCTACCGCCGCCGGCCGATGCGAAGTCGGTCAGCGACGTGCGCGGGCGCGCCGGACGCATCGACGGACAGGAGTCATTCGCGCAGCGCCAGGCGACCGATCGGTTTCCGGTCACCCTGTGGAGCAACGAGTGCGGCGAGCCCTGCAGCAACGCGCGCAAGTTGCTTACCGGGCGCGGCGTGCCGTTCAGCGACCGCAATCCGGCATTGCCCGAGATGCAGGAAGAGTTCAAACGCCTGACCAAGGGCCAGATGAACGTGCCGCTGCTGATCGTCGGTACGGCGCAGTTGACGGGTTTCGAGGAGGGGCAGTGGAATTCGACGCTCGACGCGGCCGGGTACAGCCGCTCGCCGAGCAGCGC
>JACMMK010000260.1 GCA_014379045.1 Burkholderiales bacterium | reverse complement strand
TGCGTGCCAGCACTGCGGCGACATCGGGCATCACGTCGTGTGCACCGAGCAGCAGCGGCCGCGCTGGCGATCGGCGCAGCGCCGTGTGCAGCGCTGCGCGGCGCTCCGCGCTGTTGATCGGCTCGCCGTCGAACATCCGGTCGCGCCAGCGCGCGACCTTCTGCTGCGCGGCGAGTGCATGGAGCAGCGTGAGCGCCTGATCGTCGATCCGGTGCTTCGAGAAATCCACCCACAGCCCGGCGGCCTCGAGGGTGAAGCGGGTGCCGCGCGTCGGGTCAGCGGCGAACCAGTCGCGCAGATGATGCCCGGCGATCGTGCGTTGATGCGCGCTCAGCGCTTTCCACGCGGACGACTCGGTCAATGCACTCATTGGCTGCTCCAGTGGGTCCGGCTGCTGTCGCGGAGGGTTCGGCCCGCCACCGTCACGGTGCGCGCGGCGTAAACGGGCCTCCCGAAGTCTACATATTCGGATAGTTCGGCCCGCCGCCCCCTTCGGGCGCGACCCATACGATGTTCTGGGTCGGATCCTTGATGTCGCAGGTCTTGCAGTGCACGCAGTTCTGCGCATTGATCTGCAACCGCGGCGTCTCGAGGCCGTCGACGCGCTCCTGCACGATCTCGTAGACGCCTGCAGGACAGTAGCGCTGCTCGGGTGCATCGTAGCGCTCGAGATTGATCGCCACCGGCACCGACGCATCCTTCAACGTCAGATGCACCGGTTGGTCCTCGCTGTGATTGGTGTTCGACACGAACACCGAAGACAACCGGTCGAACGACAACACGCCGTCGGGCTTCGGATACACGATCGGCGTCACGTCGCGCTTGTCGAGCAGGGTCTCGTGGTCGGCATGCGCGTGATGCATCGTCCACGGCGCCTTGCCGCGAAACACGATCTGGTCGAGGCCGACCAGCATCGTTCCGGTCAGCAGGCCCTTGGCCAGCGCCGGTTTGAAATTGCGCGCGCGATGCAGTTCATCGCGCAACCAGCTTCGCTCGAAGGCGGCGGGGTACGCGACGAGTTCGTCGTGTGCGCGACCCGCGCCGATCGCCTCGACTGCTGCCTCGGCTGCAAGCATGCCCGACTTGATCGCGGCATGGCTGCCCTTGATGCGCGAGGCATTCAGAAAGCCCGCATCGCAGCCGACCAATGCGCCGCCGGGGAAGGTGAGCCGCGGCAGCGCCTGCAGCCCGCCGGCGGTGATCGCCCGGGCCCCATAGGCGATGCGTTTGCCGCCTTCAAGAAACGCGCGGATCGACGGGTGCGTCTTGTAGCGCTGGAATTCCTCGAACGGGTTCAGATACGGGTTGCGGTAGCCGAGTCCGACGACGAACCCCACCGCCACCTGCTGCTGATCGAGGTGATACAGGAACGAGCCACCGTAGGTGTCACGATCGAGCGGCCAACCGGCGCTGTGCACCACCAGCCCGGGCACATGTCGTTCGGCCGGTATCTGCCAGAGCTCCTTCAGGCCGATGCCGTAGGTCTGCGGATCGCGACCGGCGCGCAGTTCGAAACGTGCTTCGAGCTGCCTGCCCAGATGACCCCGGCAGCCTTCGGCGAACAGCGTGTACGCGGCATGGAGTTCGATGCCCGGCTGGAACGCATCGGTACGCCTGCCATCGCGTCCGACGCCCATGTCACCGGTCGCCACGCCGCGCACGGCGCCCTGCGCGTCGTGCAGCACCTCGGTCGCGGCGAAGCCGGGAAAGATCTCGACCCCGAGCGACTCTGCATGCGTCGCCAGCCAGCGACAGAGGTTGGCGAGACTGATCACGTAATTGCCGTGATTGCGGAAGCACCCGGGCAGCAACGCATCCGGCACGCGGTAGTGGCGGTTGGCAGTGAGGAACAGAAAGCGATCCTCGCTCACCGGCACATGCAGCGGCGCGCCGAGCGCCTTCCATTCGGGCAGCAGCTCGTCGATCGCGCGGGGATCCATCACCGCCCCCGAGAGAATGTGCGCGCCGACCTCCGAACCCTTCTCCAGCACGCAGACGCTGAGTTCGCGGCCGCCGGCCGCGGCCAGTTGCTTCGCGCGGATCGCGGCGGCGAGCCCGGCCGGGCCGGCGCCGACGATCACCAAATCGTAGGGCATCGACTCGCGGTCGACTCGCTCTGGGGGGGATGCGCTCAAGGCGACCTCTGTCGGAACGGGGCGGATCGAAAGCGACCCACCCGGAAAAGCGCTATGACGACCTGCCGACGTGTGCCGTGGCGTCGCTCTGATGCATGGTCTGCCCCAGAATCATCTGACGCGAAATCCGCTGATCGAGAATGCCCGGACCGAGTGGCCACGCGCGACGTCGGGTAACCTCCGATTCTAGCGGAAGCCCGATTACCGCTTCGATCCGTTCTGCCTTGCCTGCACCACGCAGGCCGCCCGTCCCTTGCCGAGTTCCAAGTCGATGCCAGCCGATCCGTCTTCGCCGACCGACGATTTTCACCTGATGCTGACCGTGTCGCTGCCCGTGCGCTGGGGAGACATGGACGCGCAGGGTCATGTCAACAACGTCCAGTACTTTCGCTTCACCGAGCAGGCGCGTATCGAATGGTTCGATCGCTTCGTGCCCGACCGGCATCACGACGGCAAGGGACCTGTGGTGGCGCAGACCTCGTGCCGGTTCATCCGCTCGATCGTCTATCCGGCGACGATCGAGATCCTCATCTACTGCGCGGTGCCCGGGCGCAGCAGTTTCCGGCATCGCTATCTGCTGCGTGATGCCGGCGACGCGACACTGCACTACGCCGAAGGCGAGGCGGTGATGGTCTGGGTCGACCAGGCGACGCAGAAGTCGACGCCGATTCCCGAGCGCTTTCGCGCCAACCTGCCTGAACGGCGCGAGGGCGGCGACGGTCGACCGTTGTAGTCGCTTCGAACGCCGGCTAGACCGCCTCCGGCGTCATGTCGAGCAGTCGGCCGGTGCCTCCGCGCCCGGTCGTGCCGAGCAGGTACAGATAGCCCGGGGCGATCGCCGCGGCGCTGCGCAAGTGCGCGCCGTCCTCGGCCGGGTGGGTACGGCCGCGTTGCGGGGACGCGATCGGTCCGGGCAGCAGAGCATCGATGCGCAGGTGCGCGAAGGTCCGCCATTCCTGCGCCTGGATGGCGGTCAAGCCGAGCAGCGCCTGCTTGGCGAGGGCGAAACTGCCCCAGAACGCGGAGGGTGCGAGCGCGTGCGTCTCGACCGTGACCACGACGCTCGCATCGGCGGCCGCGCGCAGCAGCGGCTGGCAGGCACGGTTCAGCGCCGCAGTGGCGATCAGATTCACTCGGAACATCGCGAGCCATCGGTCGATCGGCTCATCGTCGAGCGGGCGCAGCTGATCGAGGTGCACGGCGCAATGGACGATGCCGTCGAGGCGCCCGTACTGGACGCCGATGGCATCGGCCAGCGCCGCGAAGTCGAGGTCGGTCGCGCGCGCGAGATCGAGTGCAACGATCGTCGGCTCGGGTGCGCCCGTCGCGACGATCTCGTCGAACAACGCTTCGAGCTTCTTCTGCCGTCGGCCGTGCAGCACGACGTGCGCACCGTGCCGCGCGCACGCCAGCGCAGTCGCCCGGCCCACGCCCGCGCCGCTTCCGGTGACGACGATCACCCGCTCACGCAGGCAATCGGGTGCGGGAACGAAGGTCTGGGGCAGGCGCAACGGTTCTAGCATTGGCGGCATCGGTCGGCAGGGCGTTCGGTCAGGTATTCGCCCAAGTAGTCGGCGACGCAGCGCGCGGCATTCTGACCGCTGCGCACCGCGCCTTCGAGCGTCGCGGGATAGTCGCTTGCCACGTGATCTCCAGCCAGGAAAACCCCCGCGGCGCGCGTCCGCGTTGCCGGTCGGACCAGTCCCGGCGTACACGCGAAGGTCGCGAATTTCTCGGTGATCACCTTGCTCCAGCGCGCCGCAGGCAAACCCGGCATCGAGCGCGCGAGCTGAAGGTGTACAGCACTTGCCAGCGCGTCACCGGAGAGCGGGTGCGGTGGGTTCGACGACGCGCTGATCACTACCCCGATCAATCCCGGCTGGCCCGCGAGGGCGCCGCGATCGAACGCCCACTGTCCGGGCCCGTCGGTGAATCCGAGCATCGGTTGCTCGAGCGCGACCGACTGAGGATACTACAGGTAGACCGACACGATCGGTTCGTACGCATACGCGCTGACGCAGCGATGTACGTCGTGCAGTGCAGGCCACGCGGCGGTCAACGTTGCGAGCGCGCGCGGCGCGAGCGCGAGCACGACCGCGTCGAAGCT
>JACMMK010000259.1 GCA_014379045.1 Burkholderiales bacterium | reverse complement strand
TCGCGAGAGCCTGCGCGCTTACGTCGATCCCCGGCCTTCGGCCGGGGCCCCTCGCCGCGGGGCGCGCAGGCTCACTCCACCTTCGCCCCCGACGACTTTACCAACTTCGCGTACTTCGCTACATCGCGGGTCATCAGCGCCGCGAACTCAGCCGGGGTGTTGCCGACCGACAGGGCGCCGCCTTCATCCAGCGCCTTCTGCAGTTCGGGCGTCTTCAATGCCTTCACGACTTCGCGGTGGAGGATGTCCACCGTCGGGGTCGCGGTGCCTGCGGTCGTGAAGAAGCCATGCCACAGATTGGTCTCGAACCCGGGATAGGTCGCTGCGATCGGGGGCACGTTCGGCAACGTCGGCGAGGGCTTCGCACTGCTGATCGCGATCGGGCGCAGACGTCCCGCCTTGACGAACGGCAACGCGGTGAACAGGTTCGGCAGCCCGAGTTCGAGTTCGCCACCGACCACCGCGGTCACCATCGGTCCCGCCCCCTTGAACGGCACATGCGTGTTCGTGATGCCGGCGACCTGGTTCAGCAGCACGCCGGTCAGATGATTCGCCGAGCCGGTGCCGGTCGATCCGTAGTTGAGTCCGCCCTTCTGTCTGGCGAGTGCGACGAGTTCCTTCAGCGTGCGTGCCGGCACCGACGGATGCGCGACGAGCAGGATCGGGAAGTCCGCCACCATCGAGATCGGCGCGAGATCCTTCACCGCGAAGTTGAGCTTCTCGTACAGCGACGGGGCGATCGCGATCGAGTTGGTCGTGTAGAGCAGTGTGTAGCCGTCCGCCGGGGCGCGCGCGACCATCTCGGTGCCGATGTTGCCGCCGGCACCGGGGCGGTTGTCGACGATCACGGGGTGCCCGATCGACTCCGCCATGCGTTGCGCGAACAGGCGTCCCAGCACATCGTTGCCGCCGCCGGGGGCGAACGGCACGACGAGGCGCAGCGTCTTGACCGGAAACGTCTGCGCCAATGCGACGGCCGCGGCACACGGTCCGAACGCGAACGCGGTGCAGCTTACCGTCAGGGCGTAACGGGTGCAGTTCATGGCGTCCTTGCGCTGGATAGGCGTCGGGCCAGTGCGCGGTCCGGTCCGGTCCCGCACGCCGCGCATCATTCGGCTTTCGCGCCGGAAGACTTCACCAGCGCAGCGTAACGCTTGAAATCCTCGACCAGCACCGCGGCGAACTCCGTCGGCGAACTGCCGATCGACTGTGCACCCCCGTCGTCGAGGGCGCGTTGCACTTCCGGACTGCGCAGTGCCTTCACGAGTTCGCCGTGCAGACGCGCGATCACTGCAGGTGGCGTCCCCGCAGTGGTGAAATAGCCGTGCCAGATATCCGTGTAGAAGCCGGGATAGAACTTCGCCATCGGCGGCACGCCGGGCAGGCTTGCCAGCGGCTCACGGCTCGTCACCGCGAGCACCCGCGCGCGGTTTGCCCGTGCGGCCTGGATCACCGAGAACACCGTGCTGACGCCGATCTCGATTTCGCCGCCTTGCAACGCGGCCATCATCGGGCCGGCGCCCTTGTACGGAATGTGCACGTTCTTCAACCCGGCGACGTTGTTGAACAGGACGCCGGTCAGGTGATTCGTCGACCCGGTGCCGCTCGAACCGAAGTTCATGCCGCCGCGCTGCTTCGACAACGCGACCAGTTCGGGGATGCTCTTCGCAGGCACCGACGGATGCACGCTGATCGCGATCGGAAAGCTGGTCACGAGCGACAGCGGTGCCAGTTGCTTCATCGAGTACCCGACCCGCGTCAATGATGGATTCACGACCACTGAATTGGTCGAGTACAGCAACGTGTAGCCGTCGGGGGCTGCCTGGGCGACGAGTTCGGCGCCGATGATGCCACCGCCCCCTGCGCGGTTGTCGACAATCACCGGCTGGCCGAGCGACTCGGTCATCCGTGCGGCGTAGAGACGTCCCAGCACGTCGTTTGCACCGCCGGGCGCGGCGGCGACGATCATCCGCAACGCGCGCGATGGATAGCTTTCGGACGTGGCTGCGTCGGCTCCGCCCGTGCCGAGCGCGCCACCGACGAACAGCGCGATACAGAGGTTCAATATCGAATTCATCGATCCAGAGATCCGCATGCGGGTGGCAGAAGCAGGTTGCATACCACTTCGGTCCATGCGCAGCCATCATGCGCATGGCGAGCGCAGGGTCCGCGAGCCGCCCGCCTCACTGATCGGCCCCCTACGGAGACCACGCACGATCCCGCTCGCGGTTTCGCCACCGGGCGATTGCGCATAGACTTCTGCAACAATACTCGACAGCGGAGGCGGCATGGGTTTCTCGATCCTCGCGCGTTGTGCGCGCACCGGGCAGATCGGTCTCGCGATGGCGAGCGACACGGTGGCGGTCGGCCGCACCTGCGACGGTGCACTGCGGCCCGGCGCCGGAGGTTCGATCACGCAAGGCGACCCGAATCCGCGCAACAACCGGTTTGCGACGAGTCTGCTTGCGCAGGGCGCGCGCCCGGCGCATGTGCTGCGCGAATTGATCGCGAGCGATCCGCAGTCCGCGCTGCGGCAGATCGCGGTGATCGATCGTGCCGGAGAGATCGCCGTGCACGAAGGCGGGGAACTCCAGGCGGTCGTTGCCCACCAGGTCGGTGACGGGTATGCCGTGCTGGGCGCCGCGCTGGCGAGCGAAGGCGTGGTCGCTGCGATGGCCGGGCGTTTCACGTCGGACCCC
>JACMMK010000258.1 GCA_014379045.1 Burkholderiales bacterium | reverse complement strand
CGGCGCCGCTCGGCGACGCCATCCCGCTCGGCGAATATGCCGAGCGCGCCTACCTCGAATACGCGCTCTCGGTCGTCAAGGGCCGGGCCCTGCCGGACGTCAGCGACGGGCAGAAGCCGGTGCAGCGCCGGATCCTCTACGCGATGGCCCGGATGGGGCTGGCCTTCACCACCGCCGCCGGCCCGAAGGCGATTCGCTACCGCTGTCGCTGTTCGCCGAACATGCCTATCTTTCCTACGCGATGTCGGTGGTCAAGGGGCGTGCGCTTCCCGACGTATGCGACGGCCAGAAGCCGGTGCAGCGGCGCATCCTCTACGCGATGCGCGAACTTGGCCTGGCTGCGAATGCGAAGCCGGTGAAGTCCGCGCGCATCGTCGGCGAGGTGCTCGGCAAGCTGCACCCGCACGGTGACCAGTCCGCCTATGACGCGATGGTGCGGCTCGCACAGGACTTCACGATGCGCTATCCGCTCGTCGAAGGCCACGGCAATTTCGGCTCGCGCGACGGCGACGGCGCGGCGGCGATGCGCTATACCGAGGCGCGGCTCGCGCCGATCGCCGAGTTGCTGCTCGCCGAGATCGATCAGGGAACGGTCGATTTCATCCCGAACTACGACGGTGCGTTCAGGGAACCGACCCTGCTGCCCGCACGCCTGCCGATGCTGCTGTTGAACGGCGCTTCGGGGATTGCGGTGGGCCTCGCGACCGAGATGCCCTCGCACAATCTACGGGAGGTGGCTGCTGCGGCCGTCGCGCTGATCCGCAATCCGAAACTCGATGTCGACGCGCTGCGCACGTTCGTGCCCGGCCCCGATTTTCCCGGCGGCGCGCAGATCATCTCCTCCGACGAGGACCTGCGCAGTGCCTACGACACCGGGCGCGGGTCGCTCAAGGTCCGCGCGCGCTGGATCTACGAGGAACTCGCGCGCGCGCAATGGCAGGTGGTGATCACCGAGCTGCCGCCGGGTGTGTCGGTGCAGAAGGTGCTGTCGGAGATCGAAGAGGCGACCAATCCCAAGGTCAGGACCGGCAAGAAGACGTTGACTCAGGAACAGTCGCAGCTCAAGCAGTTGACGTTGTCGATACTCGACAAGGCGCGCGACGAATCGAGCAAGGACAGTCCGGTGCGCCTGGTGCTGGAACCGCGCAGTTCGCGCATCGACCGCGAAGACTTCATCAATACGCTGCTCGTGCACACCGGCATGGAGTCGAGCGTGTCGGTGAATCTGGTTACGATCGGCCGCGACGGTCGTCCACAGCAGAAATCGCTGCGCGGGGTGCTCGGCGAGTGGATCGAGTTCCGCTTCGATACCGTGCGTCGACGCTGCACTCACCGTCTGGCACAGGTCGACGACCGGATCCACGTGCTCGAAGGCCGGATGCTCGTGCTGCTCGAGGTCGACGCGGTGATCAGGGTCATTCGCAATGCCGACGATCCGAAGCCTGAACTGATGGCGGCGTTCGCGTTGTCGGAGCGCCAGGCCGAGGATATTCTCGAAATGCGCCTGCGCCAGCTTGCGCGCCTCGAGGGATTCCGGATCGAGCAGGAACTCGCCGACAAACGGGTCGAACGTGCCGAACTCGCCGAACTGCTGGCCAATCCGGCGTCGATGAAGAAGCTGATCGTCAAGGAGATCGAAGCCGATGCTAAGCGACATGGCGATGCGCGCCGCACCCTGATCCAGACATCGGAGCGAGCGAGTGTCGAGACTGTCGTGGTCGATGATCCGGTGACGGTGATCTTTTCGAGCAAGGGCTGGGTGCGCGCGCGCACCGGGCACGGCCACGACTGGGGTCAGTTCACGTTCAAGGAAGGCGATGCGCTTCAGTTCGCGCGCGAGGTGCGTACCGTCGACCAGGCGGTGTTCATCGACACGCGCGGACGCGCCTACGCGGTGCCGGTAGCGCAGCTCCCGGGCGCGCGCACCGATGGCGTGCCCGCGCCCTCGCTGCTCGATGTGCAGGAGGGGGCGCGTGTTACCCACATGATCGCGGGCCGGCCCGAAGAAGGTGTGTTGCTTTCTGGCAGCGGCGGCTATGGCTTCGCCTGCACCCTCTCCGACATGCTCTCGCGCATCAGGGCGGGCAAGCAGTTCATGGGACTGGCGTCGGACGAAGAGCCGCTCAAGCCGATGATCTACGTTCCGGCCGCGACGCCGTCGATTGCGGCGGTTTCGGGATTCGGGCGGCTGCTGGTGTTCCCGATCGAGGAATTCAAGCAGCTTGCCGGGGGGGGGCGCGGCGTGATCGCGATCGGACTCGACGACGGTGAGCGCCTCGCGGCGCTCGGCCCGTGCGATGGGCGGACGTTGCGGCTGACCGGCATCGGGCGCGGTGGCAAAGCCGGCGAAATCGAGTTGAAGGGCGCGGAACTTGCACAGTATTTCGGTCGGCGCGCGCGCAAAGGGCTGTTATTGCCGAAGAAATTCCGCGCGACCGGGATCGTTGTCTGACGGCCCCGACGCGCGGCGGTCGCAAGGAATTTGACAACGGGCGTGTTCGGCGCCAAACTCCGCGATTCGCATTTTGGAGGGGTTCCCGAGCGGTCAAAGGGATCAGACTGTAAATCTGACGGCTCTGCCTTCGAAGGTTCGAATCCTTCCCCCTCCACCAGCCCCGCTGAATTGCAACACATCTGCATTTAAATCAAGAACTTGAAGCTGCTCTCGCGCCGGGGGCCGTCCGGACCCTGCGTTGGCGGTTGCACCGAATCCCATGAAAAGTAGTGCCGGTTCCTGCGCGTGCGAGCAATACGTAGTGGCAATACGTAGTGGCACGCGGGGTCACCGGTTGAGAGTTTACGCGTCGCAGTCGGTGTGAGCCGATGATCGAACCCGCCCCTCGATCGAGTGATGCACCCTGCACCCGAGCCAGTATCTGCGTCCGCACGCGGCCGAGGTACCGGTGTTGACCGCCTCCAGGATCAGGCCCGAACAAAGCGCGGGTGTAGCTCAATGGTAGAGCCATAGCCTTCCAAGCTAAAGACGAGGGTTCGATTCCCTTCACCCGCTCCAAGGTGGTCGCAGTTTCTGTTTCTCGAAGTGCCCGGCGTTTCCGATTCTCACGCTGGTGTTTCCGAATTTTCTTATCGCCCATGTAGCTCAGTGGCAGAGCACTCCCTTGGTAAGGGAGAGGTCGCCCGTTCAATCCGGGCCATGGGCACCACACATACGTAGTCTCCCCGTTTCGTACTCCCTCCACCTTCACCTTCCAACAAGTCCTCGCAGCAGGAGCATCGAGTCATGGCCAAAGGAAAATTCGAACGCACGAAGCCGCACGTGAACGTGGGGACGATCGGGCACGTCGATCATGGTAAGACGACGCTGACGGCGGCGATCACGACGATCCTGTCGCGCAAGTTCGGAGGCGAGGCGAAGAGCTACGCGCAGATCGACTCGGCGCCGGAGGAGAAGGCGCGGGGGATCACGATCAACACGGCGCATGTGGAGTACGAGACGGAGAACCGTCACTACGCGCATGTGGACTGTCCGGGGCATGCGGACTACGTGAAGAACATGATCACGGGGGCGGCGCAGATGGACGG
>JACMMK010000257.1 GCA_014379045.1 Burkholderiales bacterium | reverse complement strand
GGACGGCTTCAGCCGACCGCGACCAGCGCCTTGCGCCGGGCCGGGCGCACCACCAGCGGCTGCGGCGCTTGAACCCCGAAGCCCTGTGCGAAGTCGACGCCGATCTCGCGCAGCTTCTCGATGATCCGGTCGTTCTCGGCGTATTCGGCGATCGTCTTGATGCCCATCACCTGACCGATGCGGTTGATCGCCTCGACCATCGCGCAATCGATCGGATCATCGACCATGTCCTTGACGAAGCTGCCGTCGATCTTCAGATAGTCGACCTTCAGATTCTTCAGATACGCGAACGACGACATGCCGCTGCCGAAATCGTCCAGAGCGAAGCTGCAGCCGAGCGCATTCAGTTCGGCGATGAAGTGCGTAGCCTGGGTCAGGTTGGCGATCGCCGCGGTCTCGGTGATCTCGAAACAGAGCGAACTCGCCGGCACACCGCTCGCGCGCACCTGATCGCGCACATACGCAAGCAGGGTTTCGTCGGACAGCGAGGTGCCGGACAGGTTGATGCCGCAGATCGGCAGCGCTTCGGATCCGAGTTCGGCCATCTCGTCGATCAGCCACTCGATCGTGCGCCGGATCACCCAGCGATCGATCTGCGGCATCAGGTTGTAGCGCTCGGCGGCAGGAATGAAGGCACCCGGGGGCGTGAGCTTGCCCTGCTCATCGACCAGCCTGACCAGCATCTCGAGATGCGCGCGCCCGCCGGTGTCGTTCGACTGCAGCGCCATGATCGGCTGCGCATCGAGGCGCAGGCGGTTCTGCTCGATCGCCGAATTCAGGCGCGACACCCACTGCATCTCTCCCTGGCGACGTGCGAGTTCGACGTCGTTCGGGTGATAGACGTGGACGCGGTTGCGCCCGCGGTCCTTGGCGGCGTAACAGGCAGCATCGGCGGCCGACATTACCGACGCCGAACTGCCCGACGCCGCGTCGATCATCACCAGACCGATGCTGACCCCGATGGTGAAGGTCTTGCCCTCCCACGTGAACCGGTAGTCGTGCACGGACTGGACGATCGAGTTGGCGATTCGTCGCGCCTGCTCGGGCGGGCAGTCCTCGAGCAGCACCCCGAACTCGTCACCGCCCAGGCGGGCCATCGTGTCGCGCTTGCGCATCCGTTCGTGCAGTCGGGTCGCGAGCTGGCGCAGCAGTTGATCGCCGGCAGCATGACCGCAGGTGTCGTTGACTACCTTGAACTGATCCAGATCGAGATAGGCGAGCGCGTGGGTCGACGGTTCGTCGTGCACCGCGTTCAGGATACGGGTGAGCCGGCGCTCGAACTCGAAGTGGTTGATGAGACCGGTGAGCGCATCATGGGTCGCCTGATACGACACCTGCTGGGCGATCTTGCGCTGCTGCGTGACGTCGTGCAGGACCAGCACCACGCCGGTGATGTCGCCCTCGCTCGTGCGCAGCGGCGCGGCGGACGCATCGACGAACAGTTCGGCGCCGTCGATGCGTTCGAGCACGTGCTGGTCGTTCAGTTCGACCAGCGCGTTGCGCGCAAGACATTCGCCCACCAGGTCGAGCGGTCGCGCGCGCTGGATCTCGTGCGTGACGTGGCAGAGGTCGCGGAACGGCCGACCCGTGGCGTGCGCCGACTGCACGCCGAGCAGGGTCTCGGCGACCGGGTTCAGGTAGTCGACCTGTCCCTGCGCATCGGTGGTGATCACCGCGTCGCCGATCGATGCCAATGTTACCTCGACGCGCCGCTTCTCGCGCCGCAGCGCCTCTTCGGTACGCTTGAGGTCGGTGATGTCCATGAACGCGGCGACCGCGCCGTGGGCCTTGCCCTCCTTGTCGAGCAGCGGCGTGGCGTTGCCCAGCACATTGCGTACGCGGCCGTCCTTAAACACCAGTTGCTGTTCGAAGTCGCGTACTTCGATGCCCAGCCCTGCAGCGACCTGCATCGGCAGTTCGTACGGGGCGATCTCGAGATGGTCCTTGAACACTTTGGCGTCGACCGGAAACAGCTCCGACGAGTCGAGATCGCCGGTGGCCGTGGCCGTCGCATCGAGCAGCTCGTACGACGCGCGGTTGCCGGTGATGCGTGTGGCATGCGTGTCGTGCGCGATCCAGACCGCCACCGGCACGGCGTCGAGCACCGCCGCGAGTTCGGCCACCTTTGCGCGCTCGCGCTGTTCGCTGTCGATCAGTGCGCTCTGCGCGCGTTTGCGTTCGGTGATGTCGCGCACGATGCTCTGCAGCAGTACCTCGCCGTCGAGTTCCATGCGCGACATCGACACCTCGGCATCGAAGGTGCTGCCGTCGCGTCGGTGGAACATCCACTCGAACGCCTGCGGGTGGCCTTCCAGCGCCTGCGTGCGGTAGGGCTCCAGACCATCGGTCGACGTCAGTCCGTCGGGCTGTGCGGCCGGCACCAGCAGGTCGCGCGAACCGCCGATGAGTTCGTTGCGCGCGAAACCGAACACCGAGAGTGCGCGTGCGTTGCAGTCGACAATGATCTCGCCCCGAATCAGCAGAATCGCGTCGTGCGCGAGATCGAACAGCGTCCTGAATTTTCGTTCACTGTCGGCGAGCGCCCGTTCGCCACCGATCCGGTCGGTGACGTCCTGCATCGTGCCGATCATGCCCATGGGTTCGCCGGCTTCATTGCATCGAAGTACGGCGCGCGCCGACATCGTGCGTTCGCGCCCGTCGGTCAGCACGACCCGGTAGTCGACGTTCATCTCCCCGCCTTCGCGTAGCACGCGGGTGCGCTCGTCGAGCACGCGTTGGCGATCGTCCGGGTGAGCGAAGTGCGGTGCGTTCGCGAGCGAGGGCGAGAACGTCGCGGCGGACACCCCGTACATCCGGAACAGTTCCTCCGACCATTCGACCGTCTTGGTTTCAAAATCGTTGTGCCAGCTGCCGACGCGACCTACGCGTTGCGCGAGCAGCAGGTTGGCTTGGCTCTCGCGCAGTTCGGCTTCGGCAAGGCGACGTTCGTCCTCGCGCGTCTCGAGCGACATCGCCATCTGATCGAAGGCATGCGACAGCTCCTGCAGTTCGGCGGCGCCGCTGGTGAGCTCGCTGCGCGCGCTCAGGTTGCCGTTGCCGACCTGGCGCGATACGTCGACCAGCAGGTTGACCTGCCGCAGCAGCAGCACATGCAAGCTCACCCACGCGGCCGCCATCGACAGCAGCGTGAGCAGGCCGAGCGTGCCCAGATCGTTCCACAGGTTCTCGCCCATGCTGCGCATCGCGGGCCCGACCGGCAGGCCGATCGCGAGATAGGCGCGCTGCGTTGCGGTCTCGAGCGGCAGGGTCGCATACGCCCTCGTGACACCGTCGACATCGGCGGCGATCACCGTGTACGGCCCGTGCTCGCGCGTCTCGATGCGCAGCTTGCGCGCAAGCGGCCAATGCTCACCGGTGCGCCGCGCGTCGGGATGGAATGCGACCAGCGTGCCCTGCGCATCGAACACCGCTACCGTCGCGTCCTGCGGAAGCCGCGTGTTGGCGGCGAGGTTGCCCTGCGCGCGCATGTCGATGCGGGTATAGATCACGGCGCTGACTGCGCCGTTGGCGCTGAGCACCGGGCGCGCATAGACCAGACTGCGCAGCCCCGTCGACGCATCGATGTCGTAGTCGCCGGTCATACGCCCCGGTTCGGCCAGCGCTGCCTGAAACCAGCCGCGACCCTCGACGGTTCTCGCGGCGCCCACGGCATCGATCGAGCTGGCGGATACCTCCGGATCGCTCGCACTGCAAAGCACTTCTCCGGACGGACTGGCGACGCCGAAATCGGAGTAGCTCGGATCGTCCTGAAGCAGTCCGAACAGGTAGGCTGAGCATCTCGACCGTGCACCGAAGAGTTGCGGCACGCTCGACAGCACGCGCAGCAACTGGCGCGCTTTCTCGGCTTGCACCTCCTGGTCGCGCAACGCGAACAGCAAGGCCTGCCCGGCTTCGCGCTGCAACTCTGCACTCACCTGCTGACGCTGTTGGATATGCGTGTAGAGCAGCAGCCAGAGCACCGGCAGCACGGTCAACAACAGAATCCCCACGAAGCGCGCGCGCAGTGAACCGGCGCGGATTCGCGGAAATTCGAAGCCAAGGCGCTGGCCCGGAGTGCTGTGCCGCAGACGTAGCATGAAGAAGGGCAGGGGAAAGGGGGGGGCCGCGACCGGCGGCTGTGGTCAACCGGCAGCGATTCTTGGTTAACGGCCTCCCGGGGAGTTTCTGAAGTGATCGAAATCACGTTTTCGAAAGCAAAATACCCCTGAAATCATACGGTTGTAGTGCCGCATGTTAAGCTTACGCCGACGCTTGACGCGCTCGATATGAGGCGCTGTGCGCGAGCAAGAAGCGCGATGCGTCGAGTCCGGCGCGCTCAGGCGAACCAGTGTGAAGACTGACCGCCCCTCACCCGCCTACGCGGTCCCCGAGACCGATCACGGAGATCCTTCGATGGCAACCGTCGACCTTACCGACGCGAATTTCGAGCAGATCGTCACCACCAACGACAAGGTGATCATCGACTTCTGGGCATCGTGGTGCGGGCCGTGCCGCCAGTTCGCGCCGATCTTCGAAGCCGCGTCGGAGAAGCATCCGGATTTCGTCTTTGCGAAGGTCGACTCCGACGCGCAGCAGACGCTCGCCGGCCAGTTCGGTATCCGCTCGATTCCCACGTTGATGGTGTTTCGGGAGAAGGTGATCCTGTTCAGCGAGGCCGGCGCGTTGCCCGCGGCGCAGCTCGACGCCTTGATCGACCAGGCACGTACGCTCGACATGGCCGAGGTCCATCGCGAGATCGCCGCGCAGAACTCGCCAGGGGCGGCTGCTACCGACGCACCCGGGGACGCGCCGGCGTAATCTGGATCGGTGTGTCCTGCCGCGCGGGGTCACAGGGTGCAGGGTCGCGGCGATGCAAGCGGACACCCCGCCACGTACCGTCAAAGGGGGCTCACCAGCATAGCGTCAAGCCCATCCCCGTCGCGCCGCAATGCATCGATCCACCACGCCAGGGCGCGCCCCTTGTTCGCTGCGCGCCAGGCGACGAACAACGTCGTCTCGGGCTTGACCTCGGACACCGTGCGTATCAGCAGGCGTCCTGCCGCTGCCTCGGCGCGCGCAAGGGTTTCGTGCAGATAGCCGACGCCCAGGCCGGCGCGATGGGCGGCGACCTTGGCCGCCAGCGTCGGCACCGTGAACACGTCCTGACCCGAGAGCAGACCGCTCGAGCGCGGCGGCAGATTGCGCGCACTGTCGGCAACTGCCACGGCCCGATGTACGATGATGTCTTCAGGCGCCAGCGGTTCGGGCAGCGCCGCGAGCGGATGATCCGGTGCGACGACGAACGCGAAGCCGACGCTGCCCATGATATGCGTGCCGAAGCCGCCGCCGGCAGGCGCGTCGCCCGAG
>JACMMK010000256.1 GCA_014379045.1 Burkholderiales bacterium | reverse complement strand
GTCCGGCCGAGCCGCCCGCGTGGCGCGATCGCGCTTCGAGTATACGTCCGCTCGCTGCGATGCCGATCGCCTGCAGCGCCATCGGCATCGCTGCGCCCCCTGCGCAGGCAATCCGGACCACGTCGGTTAGAATGCGGTGCTGGATCCGGTGCGCAGTCCCGGGTCTGCACCCCACCTTCGAGGAGCGTCCTCATGGCCGACACCGATCGCATCCGCTTCTTCACCAAGCCTGGCTGAACGAGCTGCCTCCGGACGAAAGAGTTTCTTTCGCGACTCGATATCGAATTCGACATCATCGATATCTTCAACGACCCGGACGGGCTCGCACAGCTGACCGCGCTCGGATTGAAAACCACCCCGGTCGTCGCGCGCGGCGACCAGTACGTGCTCGGCCAGGTGACCCGCGATGTCGCGAAGTTCCTGGGCGTGAACTTCGATGGCGGCCCACCGTTGACGGCCCCGCAGCTGATCGAGAAAGCGGACCTCGTGCTCGCCGGCCTGCAACGCTTCATCCGGCAGTTGCCCGAGGAGAAGTTCAACGACCTGCTGCCGATGAGCGGGCGCAAGCGCACCTATCGCGAGCTCTCGCATCACGTCGTGCGCATCCAGGAAGCGATGCTCGAGGCGACTGCCGGCATCACCTTCACGATCGAACAACCGGTCAAGCCACCGGACGAATCCATCACCCATCCCGACCAGGTGGCCGACTACGCCGCCGCTACGTTGCATCGTCTGCGCGACTGGTGGGCGGAGCAGGAGAAAGCCGATCCGACGTGCCAACAGATCGTGCAGACGTATTTCGGCGAGCAGCCGCTCGCGGTGCTGCTCGAACGATGCACGTGGCATTCGGCGCAGCACACGCGTCAGTTGCAGTACCTGCTCACGCGCATGGGCGTCGAGCCCGACCGGCCGCTGAGCGCCGATGATCTCAAGGGTCTGCCGCTGCCCGAGAAAGTCTGGGAAGACTGATCCTCATGCCGTGAACGATCCTGCCGGACCCACGCTGCACCCGCCCTCGGTCGATCGGCTGCTGCGCTCGCCCGAAGGGCAGCGACTGATCGAAGGCCACGGTCGTTCACTCACCACCGACGCGCTGCGCGCGGCGCTCGAACGCCTGCGCGAAGCGCGCGGCGTGTTCGAGCCCGCCGGTTTCTTTGCCGAGTGCACGCGCGAGCTCGAACGCGACAGCATGCCCGGGCTGAAACCGGTGCTGAACCTCACGGGCACCGTGCTGCACACCAACCTCGGACGTGCCTGGGCGGCGCCCGAAGCGATCGCCGCGGTCGCCGCGGTGATGGGTCAGCCGGCGAATCTCGAATTCGATCTCGCCACCGGTCGGCGCGGCGAGCGCGATACGCATGTCGAGGCGCTGCTGTGCCGGCTCACCGGTGCCGAGGCCGCGACCCTCGTCAACAACAACGCCGCCGCGGTGCTGTTGACGCTGACCGCGCTGGCGGCGCGGCGCGAGGTCATCGTCTCGCGCGGCGAGCTGATCGAGATCGGCGGGGCGTTTCGCATGCCCGACATCATGGCGCGCGCCGGTTGCAAGCTCCGTGAAGTCGGCACGACCAATCGCACGCACGGCCGCGACTACGAAGAGGCGATCGGCAAGTCGACCGCGGCGCTGATGCGCGTGCACCCGAGCAACTATCAGGTCGAAGGCTTCACTTCGGCCGTCGACACGAAGGCGCTAGCGGTGATCGCGCATGCACACGCGCTGCCGATGCTCGAAGACCTCGGCAGCGGCTCGCTGATCGATCTCGCCCCCTACGGTCTGCCGCACGAACCGACGCCGCAGGAGGCACTCGCCGACGGCGCCGATGTCGTGACCTTCAGCGGCGACAAGCTGCTCGGGGGGCCGCAGGCGGGGCTGATCGTCGGGCGCAAGGCCTTGATCGAACGCATCCGCAAGTGCCCGCTCAAACGCGCGTTGCGTCTGGACAAGATGACGATCGCGGCACTCGAGGCGACGTTGCGCCTGTACTTAGATCCGGACCGGCTGCGGGAACGACTGCCTGCGCTGCGCCTGCTCACCCGGCCCTACGCAGACATCCGCGCCTGTGCGCAGCGCATGCAACCCGCGTTGCGCGAGGCGCTCGGCGCCAGGGCAAGCGTCGACATCGTCGACTGCGCGAGCCAGATCGGCAGCGGCTCGCTGCCGATCGATCGATTGCCCAGTGCGGCCCTGTCGATCCGCCTCGCCGGCACGGGCGGCAGCGC
>JACMMK010000255.1 GCA_014379045.1 Burkholderiales bacterium | reverse complement strand
CGCGAGCGGCGTCTCGCCGGCGACGACCGCAGCCGCAGCCGGGCCGCCGCCCTTGTAGGCGACATGGATGAAGGTCGGGCCGCCCGCCATGCGAAACAGTTCCATGGCCAGATGCTGAACGCTGCCGATACCCGGCGTTCCGTAGGCGAAGGTCTCCGGTCTGGCCTTTGCAGCCGAGACGAGATCCGCCAGGGTCTTATAGGGCGTCGCCGCGTTTGCGACCAGTACGACGGGGCTCCACGACGCTATCGCGATGGGCGCGAAATCCTTCAGCGGATCGTACGGTAGCTTCCGATAGACACTCGGGTTGACGACGAGTTCACTCGTCGTCGCCATCAGCAATGTATAGCCATCGGGGGCACTTCGCGATGCCGTTTCGGCACCGATACCGCCATTGGCGCCGGGCCTGTTGTCGATCAGCACGCTCTGCCCCCATGCCTGGGTCAGCTTGGCTCCGTAGATGCGTGCAGTGACATCGGCGACACCGCCGGGCGCATAGCTGACGATCAGTCTTACCGACTTCGAAGGCCAGGATTGTGCATGCACGATCGGGCTCGAAGCCAGGAACGCAAGGCCGGCGGCGACCCCGCGCAGGGCGGGTAGATACCGCTGCAGGTGAGGGCTCATTCTTCTCCAGAGATCAACGACCGATGCGAAGTCAACCTCGTAGCGAGGCAAGAATAATGCCGGAGGCGTACTCGACGCCGAGTGATCAGTGACTGCGATTCGCCAACCCGGAGCCTTTCGCCTGCCACCCCGCGATGAACGCATCCGCGTCACGCTCGCTCAACGTCGAGCGGAACATTTCCAGTCGCATCGACACCCGTTGGCGACTGACGTCACGGATCGCCGCCTTCATCCGCTCGGCATCGGCAGACGCCTTGATCAGCGCGGCAGATTCTCGCGCACCTTCGCGAAAATGATCTTTCTCGTCGTCGTAGATGATCTGCATCGCCTTCGCGATCATCTGTTCGAGTTTCCCGCCCTTCACCTTCGCACCTTCGCGGAACAGCGCGGCCCCACCGCCCTCGGTGAACAGCACGGCCGCCTTGTCGATCGCGGATCCCGAGTTCACGTAGCGCTGCCGCAGCGCCTGCAGCTGCTTCTCCTCGGGCAACTGGACCGGGTCCTGGTCGACATCGATCTTCCGGCCCACCAGTTCCTCAAAGATGTCCGCGAACATCACGTAGTGTTCGAACTCCTCGAGCATCTGCTTCATCTGGAACGAGAAGTGATGCCGGTCGACCGTCTTGTCGATCTGGGGGAACATCTCGGCCATGTTCACCAGTTCCTGATGGATGCCGTTGAAGTAGCCGTCGACCGGATGCAGCTCCTTCCAGATCTGCGCGCGCAGCCAGTAGATGTGCGCGTCCTTCGTCGGCGCGTTCTCGAAGAAGCGCTTCGCGATTTCCGCTTCCGCCTCCCAGTAGGGGGTCACGGTTTCTATCAATTCGTGAACGATGTCGGTCATGTCGACGCTCCCAGTCAGCGGGTCGAGTTCGTGCAGACGCTGCGAGCATAAGGGGCCTTTGCAAAACGTGCAGACCGGCATCACTCCCTATGATCCGCTGCAGAACCCGCAGCAGACGGACCATCATCGGGTATCCGGCGCGAGCAGGGTGCGCCACCCTGGTTCGCACACCCGTACGCCGGTCGCGATCGATGGGGAAGATCATGTTCCGGGGAAGTCGGAGTGGCGTCGGTCGATCTCAAACGCAGGTGCATAAACCGCCAGTCCAGCGGCCCCCAGGTGGGGGTGATGCGGCCACGATCAGGACAAAGAGCAGCAAGCCCCGAGAAGTGAGGCTCCGGTGTCCCGAAAACGGGCAAACTCCGCTGCCGAACGGATTCCCATCGCGGCTTGAGCTTGTCGCACGCGGCGGCCGTGTCGGTGCGTGGGGTCATGTCGATCCGGCTCGGTTCGAGTACGAAAGAAGCACGGGAATCCAGAGTGAATTGTAGAAACCGGTTCGGGACATACAGAAGCCCCTTCATCGAAGAAGACCGGAGCCCGGGACGCCTCAGACAATCCCGGTGCTTTGCTTTGACGCGGCGGGGGTCGATGATTCGTGTCCACGGTCGCCTACCGATCCGGGACCGCCCCGCGGGCGGGCGTCTCGCCGGGACACGGCGGCTGGCGTGCCATGCGCTGGACCGGGCAGCATGAGGCAGGCGCTCGGACGCAGCGACCCGATTCACTCCCCAGGAACGGCGGTGGCGGGTCCAGCTGCCGCATGCGCGGCGCTTTTCGTGCTGGCGATCGTCGTGCAGATCGTCGGCATGAACCGGATCGTCGGCGCATACGACGAAGGCCTGATGTTGTATGGCGCGCAGAGAGTGGCGCGGGGTGACGTTCCGTACCGCGACTTCTGGACGATGTACGGGCCGGGCGGCTTCTACGTCACCGCGTGGTTGTTCGGCCTGTTCGGTGAGTCCGTATGGGTAGCCCGGGCCTTCGACGTTGTTTCGCGCGCCGCCGTGGTCGTGCTGATCTTCGCGAACCTGCGCACTGCCGTGGGCGGCGGGGCGGCGCTGATCGCAGCGCTGCTGGGACTGGCGCTGCTGGTGGCCGTCCAAGCCTACGCGTTCCCGATCTTTCCGGCGTTGGCCTGCTCGCTGGCTGCGCTTTACGCCGTGGCATGTACCGAACGCGCGCAACCCGACAGTGCCCTGGGGTGGGCCGTGGTGGCAGGCGCCAGCACCGCCCTGTGCATGCTTATTCGACACGATCTCGGCACCTACACGCTGCTGGCTGTCGCCGCCTCGTTCATCGCAATCGGGCCGCCACGCGACGCGAAGGCTGCTCTCGCGTTTGCCACGGGGCTGTTGGGAGTTCTCCTCCCGGCGGTCGCGTTTTTCGTGTGGGCCGTGCCGCTCAGTCTGCTGTACGAGAACCTGATCCTCATTCCGCTGACTGTCTATCCGCCGTTCCGTTCGCTGCCCTTTCCATCGGTCGCCGGTGCGATCCGGAACTCGCTTGAAACGATGTCGCTCAAGCCGGTCGCCGGGTTGATCGTTTACCTGCCGCTGATCGTGGGGGCAGTCGCCGCGTTCTTCATTGCAAGGGGCCAGCAAGGCGGCAATCACCTCACCGACAGCATCGCACGCTTCGGATTGCCCGCCCGCGCGATGCTGATGCTGCTGGTGATGAACATCCTGTTCTACCTGAAGGGCGCTGTCCGCGTGGAGGCGCTACACCTCGCACCTGCGCTCGTCCTGTCGCTTTTACTGGGCACGCTGTTGATGCAACACATCCCGCTACGTTTGCTTCGCGTCGCCATTACGATGTTCTTCATCGCCGTGGCCGTCGGCCGCCTTGTCGAACACTCGCGCGCCACAACGTTGCTATTGCCTGCGATGCGGGCGCTCTTCGACCCTACCAGTGGGGCGCACGATTTGCCTACGTGCGCAGGCGCCGCTTTGCCGCGGCTGCGCTGCTTCGGCGTGGACGCCGATCGGGTTGCCGTGCTTGCGTATCTGCAGCACTATGCGTCGGCCACCGACACGTTGTATGTCGGGGTCGATCGGCATGACAAGATCTTCGTCAACAACATCGAACTGTATTTTCTGAGCGGCCTGGGCTCGGTCACCCGTTGGCACGATCTGCACCCGGGCATCCAGACGACCCACGCGATCCAGCAGACGATGATCGACGAGATGCGCAGGCATGCGCCGGATTTCGTGGTTCTCAACGCACAGTGGGACAGCAGACAGGAGCCGAACCGGAGTGCGGTGAGCAGCGGCGTCACGCTGCTTGATGACCATCTGAGGGCCAACTTTGCGCCGGTATTCACCGCCGGCACGCTGACCGTGCTTCGCCCGGCGGGCGTGGCGTCGGGAAGCGCTGCCAAGCGATGAAAACGCTGCTGGCGCGATCTGCGGATGCCGGCAAGGTGCAATGGCAACGCCATCGGCTTTTCATTCTTTTCGTACTCGCCTCCGGCGCCTCGGTGCCGGTCAACATCGCGGCGCGGTTGTTGTTCTCGGTCTATATGCCGTTCGAAGCCGCAGTGCTGTTGTCTCATCTGGTCGGCATGGCCACCGCTTTTGTCCTGAATCGACAGTTCGTCTTCGGAAGGTCTGGACGCTCGGCGTCGAGCGACCTGTCGCGGTTCGCGCTGGTCAACGTGGTTTCGGCGGCGCAGACCTGGATCGTGAGTGTCGGACTTTTACGTTGGGCTTTCCCCTGGATCGGATTCCACACGCAGCCAGAACTGGTCAGTCACGTCATCGGGCTGGGCTTCGCATCGGTGACTGCGTTCGCAGGCCACCGCCACTTCTCGTTCGGGAAAGCCGTAAACCGGTAGGCGCTCAGCGTGGCGGGTCACTGCCGGCGTTGTCGCCGAGCACGTCGCGCCAATCCGGATCACACGTCAGTAACACCTGATCGAGGTGCGGTGTGCGTGGCACGCCAAACCTGTGAAGCGCCCGTTCGATCAAAGGACTACCTGCATAGATTGCCATCACGTCCTTGCCGAATCTGGGGTGAGTCAAGGGGACCACTGCGATGGCTGCCGCGACGGCCAGCCATCCAAACGCGTCCGATCGTCCCGCGACCGTCGCGCGGGAGGCACCGACGAGCCATATGTTGAACGCTGCGAACAGCGTCCAGCGGAAGGTATCGTTCGCGACCAAGCACAGGAACAGGAACGGCGGCAGGGCCGCAAGCAGCGCCACCCACGGATCGCTCCTGAAGCGCCATGCGGTTGCCAGGTAAACCACAGCCAACACGACGATCCCCCCGAAAGGATGGATCCAGTAGCTTGGGTGGGTACGGTTCTGGCAGATGCTTGTCGCCACCCCGCGGAATCCGCTGACGGCGTAGTAGATCGCCCAGTCGACATACTTGTGCGGGAAAAACTTGTCGCGCACGGTATCGACCATCAACTGGGTCGGCGCGGTAGACATCTGTCCAAGCGCGAAGTAGCCGCCCAAGCTCGCCAGGAGCAGCAAGGCCGCCCGCCGCATGACCCGTCGATTGAAGGCCGTCGGCCCTCCCCGTGCAATGATGAGGGCGACGATCAGCGGCAATCCGAAGATCAGGCTGGTTTCATGGACGAAGAGACCACCGCCGATCGCCGCCGCTGCCCAGTCGGCCCGGCCCCTCTGTAACGCTACCGCCGCCGCTGCAAGCAATGCAGCCACGAGCATATCAGTGCGTCCAGGGTCATCGGCCCAGCACAGCATGATGCCGATCATCACTATCGCATACGCCAGGCGCCTCGACGGGGGCCCGGCAACGCGGGAATACACGAGGGCCGCGGCAAACGCTACGCAAGCCGCCGCCAGAAAATGAAAGCGGACCGTCGCCACCAGCATGTCGCCAGCCAACAGATGGGCAATCGACCCGCCCAAGCCGCGGCGAATCGGGCCAAGTTCGAAATAGTTGAACCCGAGCGTCCCGGCCTGGTAGAGGAAAGGCGAATCGACGCCCCACAGGTCTCCGGTCAATGCTCGCTTCAGCAACATGCGACCAGACGCAAGGCAAAGGATGCAAAACAACAGCGCGGACTGCCACTTTGCCGAAAAGCCGCTTTCACTCATACATGACGTGTTTCGGAGAGACTGCAAATCACGATAGTGTAAGATTGCAAACTGCAGAGAAAGCAATTACAGCACGTAAGCCGCGTGGCGACTCTTTCCCATCCGAGATATTTCGAGTTTCCGCAAGGGTGTTTCCCTATGCTGGAGGACTCGCCGCTGCGCATGCAGTGCGGGTGAGATCCGGCCCCGGACTGCGAGGGTTGGAATGACCGCGTCCGGGCCGGATCTTCGAGCGCGCGCGTGTGTCATCGGTGCTGGCCCGATGGGTTTGGCCGCCGCGCATGCGTTGTGCAAGTCCGGTGTATCGGTCACCGTTGTAGAGCGGGACGACAGAATCGGCGGGATGTCGGCGCATTTCGACCTGGACGGCACGCGGCTCGAACGCTATTACCACTTCATTTGCAAGCCCGACCGCACGACCTTCGAGCACCTGGATGAATTCGGGCTCGGAGCGCGCCTGCATTGGACCGACACCCGCATGGGCTTCTACTACGACGGGCGTCTACATGATTGGGGAACGCCACTTTCGTTATTGCGATTTCCGGGGTTGTCGCTCTGGCAAAAGCTGCGTTACGGCGCTCATGTGATGCGCGCAAAGAGCGTGCAGGACTGGGGGCCCTACGACGCGTTGAACTGCACAGGGTGGGTTCAGCGCTGGATCGGGAAAGGCGCGTATGAAGTCATGTGGCGCAGCGTATTCCATTACAAGTTCTACGAATACCAGGACAGCCTGTCCGCAGCCTGGCTCGGAACGCGGATAAGGCGGGTAGCACTGTCGCGCAAGAACATGTTCCAGGAGCAACTCGGCTATCTTGAAGGCGGCTCCGAGACCCTGTTGAAAGCAATGGCGGCCAGGATCGAGCGCCTTGGAGGGACGATCCGGGTCGGCGCCCCGGTCGACGAAGTGACGGTTTCCGTCGGCGGCGCCACAGCGTCGGTGTCGGCCGTCAGAATCGCCGGCGTGTTACATGCGTTCGATACCGTGATCTCGACCGTGCCGTTGCCTCTTGTGCCCAGGCTGGTGCCGCAGCTGCCGTCGAGCGAAGCCGCGAAGATCGATGCCATCCGCAATGTCGGGGTGGTGTGTGTGATCGTGAAATTGAAACGCGCGTTTTCCCCGAACTTCTGGATAAATATCAATGACAGTCGGATCGAGATTCCGGGTCTGATCGAATACACGAACCTGAACCCATTGGACGGCTGCTCGATTCTTTATGCGCCCTACTACATGCCGCAGGACAACCCGAAGTACGGGCGTCCGATCCAGGCGTTCGTCGAGGAAACCCTGAGCTATCTCGCGCTGATGAAACCGGAGTTCGATGCCTCGGACGTGATCGCGGCCACGGGCTCGCGGTATCAGTATGCACAGCCAGTGTGCACGCCGGGCTTTCACGACGCGTTGCCGCCGATGCAAAGTGCGCTCGATGGCTTCTTCATGGCCGATACCGCGCATTGTTATCCGGAGGACCGGTCGATCTCGGAGAGCCTGCGGATCGGTGTTCAACTGGCCGAACTGGCTTACAGCCGAATGCGTCGGGACGAGCCTGGACTGCAGTTCCATGGGGTGTAGTTGTCCTTGAAAGTCGATGGCAACTATCCCGTGGATGAAGAACCTCTGGACGATGGACCTGACGGCGGCGCGCCGGGAAGTGTCGAACACCGTTTCTCGCCCCCTCCTATTCGTGCTCGCACGCCGCCCTTGGTCGTCGATCTCGACGGAACGCTCGTCCACTGCGACCTCCTGCACGAAGCGATGGTCAAGCTCGCGGTCGCAGACCCGCTTTCGATCCTGCAGTGGCCGGGTTGGCTGTTGCTCGGCAGGGCCCGGTTCAAGCGCGAAGTGGCCTTGCGCGTGACGCTCGACGTCCCGTTGTTGCCATATCAAGAGGAACTGCTGGCATGGATCCGCGGCGAACGGGACGGCGGTCGTCAAATCACCCTGTGCACGGCGGCCGACGAGCGATTTGCCGCGTCGGTGTCTGCGCATCTGGGTCTGTTCGACCAGGTGATGGCCAGCAACGGGTCCGTCAACCTGGCCGCTGCCGAGAAGGCCGCCATGCTGGTTGGGCAATTTGGCGCGCGCGGTTTCGACTATGCCGGAAACTCTGCCGCCGATGTGGCCGTGTGGAGCGAGGCCAGGCACGCGATCGTCGTGGGTGCATCACCGCGGGTGCGTCGTAAAGCGGCAGCCGTCACTGAGATAGAACGTGAGTTCGGCTCGGCTCCCGGGGGCATCCGCACCTGGATGCGTGCGTTGAGGTTGTACCAATGGGTGAAGAACCTGCTCGTCTTCCTGCCTGTGGTCGGCGCACATCAAATCTTCAATGTCCCGGTGTTGCTATTGGGGCTCTGGGCCTTCATTGCGTTCGGGCTGTGTGCGTCGGCGACGTATCTGCTCAACGATATGGCCGACATCGACAGCGACCGCCGCCATCCACGCAAGCGGTTGCGGCCGTTCGCTTCAGGAGTATTGACGATTCCCCAAGGCGTTGCAGCATGTGTGTGCCTGATCATCGCAGCGTTCGCCCTTGCGATTTCGATGGTGGCTCTCGAGTTCGCAGCGTGGCTCGGGGTCTACCTGGTGACGACGCTCTGCTACACGTTCTGGTTGAAACGCAAGATGCTGGTCGATTCCCTCGTTCTGGCGGGCTTGTATACGCTGCGCGTGCTGGCGGGTTCTGCTGCAGTGCAGATCGAAACCGGTTTCTGGCTGCTTGCGTTCTCGCTTTTCTTCTTTCTCAGCCTTGCAATGGTGAAGCGCTACTCGGAACTGTCAATGGTGCTCATGCGCGGCGATCGCGCTGTACCCGGGCGTGACTACGTCGTCGACGACCGCCATCTGGTGGAGACTCTCGGGGTGACCTCGGGGTTCTGCGCGGTGATGGTGATGGCGCTGTACATCAACGATGAAGCCGCATTGCGCCTGTATCCGAACCAGCAGCTCATCTGGCTGACGATCCCGGTCTTGCTGTACTGGATCAGCCGGTGCTGGCTGAAGGCCCATCGTGGCGAGATGCATGAAGACCCCGTGGTGTTCGCGTTGTCCGACGGCTTGAGCCGCGTCACCATCGCGTTGTTCTTCGCTGCGTTGGTCGTGGCTTCGATTCCGCTATGAGGCAACAAGTGTCGTCGTGGGGGCGCCTGTCGAGCGCCCTGCACGAAACGACCTGGCTGCAGGATCGAACTTCGGCTGCCGACCGGATCTCACAGACGATCCTGCCCGGAATTGCGATCGGCAATGCACGGAGCTACGGCGATGTGTGCCTCAACAACGGAGGGACTGCCTGGCGGACCCGACGACTCGACAAATTCATCTCGTTCGATCCCGCATCCGGTCTGTTGGAGTGCGAAGCCGGCGTGACGTTGAAGGAGATCACCGACCTCGTGCTGCCGCAGGGTTGGTTCCTGCCGGTGACCCCTGGCACCCAGTACGTGACCGTCGGCGGTGCGATTGCCAACGATGTCCACGGCAAGAACCATCATTCGCGCGGATCGTTCGGAGACCATGTCACCGGCCTCACTTTGCTGCGCACGGATGGCGAAACCATCGCGTGCGGGCCGTCGAGTAACGCTGAATGGTTCCGTGCCACTGTCGGCGGTATGGGGCTGACCGGAATCGTCGCGGATGCCGGTTTGCAGCTGCGGCGGGTCAATGGCCCCTGGGTGGACTCGCAGGTCGACATCTTCGAGTCACTCGAACAGTTCTTCGAGTTGTCGCGTACGCAGGGTGCTTCATGGGAGTACACCGTGGCTTGGATCGACTGCATGGCCATGCCCGGCGGTCGTGCTCGTGGTGTCTTCTTTTCCGGTCGTCACTCTGATCGGACCGCACCGGTCCCCGTCCCTAAAGCGCGGTCGGCGGCGTGGTTGCCACCCGTGTGCGTGGTGACTACGCGGACTTCGTCGCTGTTCAACGCCTTGTATTTCCGGCGCCATCGTCAGGGTGTGCAGCGGGCGACGCAGCCGTACTGGGCGTTTTTCTATCCGCTCGACGCAATATCCGAATGGAACCGGATGTACGGCCCGTCCGGGTTCTATCAGTATCAATGCGTCGTACCGGAGCAAGGCCAATTGGAAACGGTCCGTGCACTGCTCGAGGTCATCAAGGCGTCGGGGGCCGGCTCCTTTCTCAGTGTGCTCAAGACCTTCGGTGCACGCCCTCCGGCGGGGTTGATGAGCTTTCCGATGGCGGGAACGACGCTGGCACTGGACTTTCCCAACAAGGGCGAGGAGTCGACCCGGCTTTTCGCTCGACTAAACGCGCTCGTTGCCGAGGCCGGCGGCCGGCTATACCCGGCAAAGGACGCGGTGATGTCGGCGGTGATGTTCTGCAACGGCTATCCGCAGGCCGAGCAGTTCCGCCGCTACCGTGACCCGGGGATCGAGTCGGACATGTCCAGACGTCTCTTCGCGGGCAGGCAGTGAGCCAGCGCATGCTGGTGATCGGTGCCACGTCGGCGATTGCGCATGCCGTCGCCAGGCGCTATGCAGCACGCGGCGCGCGCGTTTTTCTGGTCGCGCGCAACGCGACCTTGCTCGCAACACATGGCGCAGATCTTACGACCCGAGGGGCCGGCGCGGTGGGCACTCGCGTGCTCGACGCGCTCGATGTCGCTGCGCACGGTGCTGCACTCGACGCGGCCTTCACCGCCTTCGGCGGGCTGGACGTTGCCTTGATCGCTCACGGCGTTCTGCCGGACCAGGCGGCCTGCGAACGCTCTGTCGCCGAATTGCTGGATGCCTTCGATGTCAATGCGAGATCGACCGTGGCATTGATGAGCGGCTTGGCTCAACGATTCGAGCGGCAGGGGTCCGGCGTGCTGGCCGTGATCTCGTCGCCGGCCGCTGACCGTGGCAGGGCGAGCAACTTCGTCTACGGTGCGTCCAAGGCTGCGGTTTCCGTGTTCGCCGCAGGGCTGCGGCAGCGACTGTACGGGCGGGGTGTGCGCGTTCTGACGATCGTGCCCGGTTTCGTGGATACCCCGATGACCGCGTCCTTCAAGAAGGGATTACTGTGGGCGTCGCCCGAAAAGGTGGCCGCCGACATCGACGCCGCACTGCAGAGAGGATTCGGGGTGGTCTACACGCCGTGGTTCTGGCGTTGGATCATGCTGCTCATCCGGTGTATCCCGGAGCGTGTGTACGTGCGCATGAAGTTGTAGCGGCATCGTGGTCGTCGTCGCTATAAGGGCGACTGCGAACGGCACACAAAAAGACAAACGCCGTCAGCGGGACGGCGTTGACTGCCGGTGGATGTGTTGGTTGTGGGGCGGCAGCGCCGCCGTATTGGTCCATCAGCGCCGCATGCATCCCAAGCACGTCGGCCACGGTCAGGAAGTCGCGTGGCACGTATTACTTTGCCAACTCGCGATATAGGCTGTCGAACTCATCGAGGCTCGCCGCGAACGAGCGAATCACGTGCCGGCGAGCATGGTCCCCTTGCTGGCGGTCCATGTAGTCGCGCAGTGCCTCACATCCAGCACTGCCTGGAATTGCCGCCCCTGGGTCTCCGCAATCTGGCGCAAGGCGGCGAGCACTTCCGGGGACGCTTGGGACGAGAACTTTTCGCGGACGGCGGGGGTCATGGCCGTCTCCATCATGATTCATGTTGAAGCGTCATATGGTCAAGATGCGTCTCCAGCGCCACCCCGCAACGGTGCCCGACGGAGACCCGGTCACCATGGCTGCCGCTGAACCGGCACCTCCAAGTTGTTGTTTTTGCTGGGGCAGAGGCAGCGCCCACCCAGAGGCCAAACGGAGAAAAGAGACGGCGCTGCCCGCGAAACCGGGCGATGCCCTGCGTTTCGGCGACCCGGCACCCGGAGCACGGAAGCCCGGAACCCGGCGCCACACGGGCATTCCGCGCAAAAAAAAGGACCCGGAGACGATCCGGGCCCATGCGTATGGTGGAGGCGGCGGGAATTGAACCCGCGTCCGCAAGTCCTCTACAGTCAGGTCTACATGCTTAGTCTAACCATTTGGTTTTAACCCTCGATGCGCCGGCCGACGGGCTCATTTCGGGCGATCTACTGCGACTTTAATGCCGTGAGTCGTAGCCCCACTCGGCACGAGGTTCCTGAATGGCTTCGCTGAGAGTTGCCCCTCCCGGCCCGGAACCTGACCGGTGCGAAGTCCAGCCGGATTAAGCGGCTAGAGCGTAACGCTCGTCGTTGGCGTTTGTAGCGTTTCCAGTTGGATTTACGAGGTGACTGGACCTCGGCATGCACTGCACTGCTTCGCAACCCGCGTCGAAACCGGGACGCCCCCATGAGATGAACATGGTAGCGTAATTGCCGCGCTCAAGGGGCAGACGCCGTTTCGCCCGGCCGCCTGCCCGTTCGCAGGCCGTCTAGCAGGTCGACCGGGTGCGCAATCATCCACTGCGCGCCCCAGTCGTGCGGATCCGCCCCGTACAGGTAGCCGAAAAGCGCGACGACCGGGGTCATGCCGGCGGCGATGCTCGCCTCGACATCGCGCCGGTCGTCACCGACGTAAACGCACGCCGCCGGGGCGACGCCGATCGCCCGCGCACCGGCGAGCAACGGATCCGGATGCGGCTTCGAGCGGCCGGTGGTGTCGCCACCGATCAGGCAGCCGGTGCGACGCGCCAGCCCGAGTGCGGCGATCAGTGGCACGGCAAAACGCTCGGCCTTGTTGGTGACGATGCCCCAGCCGAGACCACGTGCCTCGATTCCGTCCAGCAGTTCGTCCATCCCTTCGAACAGACGCGATTCGCGCGCCAGATTCTGTTCGTAGATTTCGAGGAAACGGTCGCGCAGCGGCAGGAACTCAGCATCGCCTGGCCGCAGGTCGAGCCCGGCTTCGAGCATGCCGCGCGCACCGTGCGACACATGCGAGCGCAGCCGCTCGATCGGTAGCGGCGCCATACCGCGCTCGGCGCGCAGCAGGTTCAGTGCATAGCCGAGATCGGGTGCGGTGTCAGCGAGCGTGCCGTCGAGATCGAACAGCACGCAATCAATCGATTCGGCGCGCGCCCTCATGCGGGCTTGCGCGCGTGCACGATGTAGTTGACCGAGGCGTCCCGACCCAGCCTATACACCTTGGTCAACGGGTTGTAGGTCATCCCGGTCACGTCCTTGGCGTCGAGCCCGGCATCGCGACACATCCGCGCGAGCTCGGCAGGCGTGATGAACTTCGCATACTCGTGCGTGCCGCGCGGCAGCAGGTTCAACACGTACTCGGCACCGACGATCGCGAACAGAAACGACTTCGGATTGCGATTGATCGTGGAGAAGAACAGATCGGCTCCGGGGCGCGCGAGCGTGGCACAGGCCGCGACCGTCATCGCGGGGTCGGGAACATGTTCGAGCATTTCCATGCAGGTGATGACGTCGAATCGGCCCGGCGACTCGCGCGCGAGCGCTTCGGCGCCGATCCCGCGATATTCGACGCTGCGTCCGGTCTCGAGCAGGTGCAGTCTGGCGACCGACAGCGGCTTCTCGCCCAGGTCGATGCCGGTCCCCTGCGCGCCGCGCTCGGCCATCGCCTCGGCCAGGATGCCGCCACCGCAACCGACGTCGAGCACCTGCCTCCCGGTGAGCGGTGCCAGTGCATCGATGTGCGCGAGGCGCAGCGGATTGATGTCGTGCAGCGGCTTGAACTCGCTGTTCGGATCCCACCAGCGATGCGCGAGGTCGTTGAACTTGGCGAGTTCGGCCGGATCGGAGTTGGCGACGCTCATGAAAATTGCCTTCGATGCAAAAGGGGAGGGGATGGCGGCTGCAATGTGACGTTGCAACGCGCTAGGCAGCGAACTGCAGCGACCGTCGTCAGGGCGCAGGTTCAGTCGGCGTTTCGCTGAAGCCGTGAACGCCACTCACCGACACGCGCGAGCAGCGAAACCGTGTCGACCGAGGTCAGTGCACGATCGGCCACGCGCCGCTCACCCGCCACCCAAACATCGGTGACGTGTTCGCGGCCCGCGGCATAGGTGACCTGCGAGATCGGGTCGTAGCACGGGCTGAGTTCCAGCGCCGACAGGTCGAGCGCAATGATATCGGCTGACTTGCCTGGTTCCAGCGTGCCGATGCGATTGTCCAGTCCGAGTGCGCAGGCCCCGCGCAGCGTCGCCATCTCGAGGGCGGCGAACGCCGGGACCGCTTCCGCAGCGCCACTGACTGCCTTGGCCAGCAGCGACGCCAGTCGGAGTTCGGTGAACAAGTCGAGCCGGTTGTTGCTGGCCGCGCTGTCGGTGCCGATTCCGACGTTGATCCCCGCGGCCACGAGCCTCGCGATCGGCGCGAAGCCGCTCGCGAGCTTCAGGTTGGACGATGGGCAGTGCGCGACATGCGCACCGCGTCGGGCCAGCGTGTCGACATCGCGATCGTCGAGGTGCACCGCATGCACCGCGATCGTGTCGGCGCCGATCAGCCCGAGCCGGTCGAGCCGCGCGAGCGGGCGCATGCCGAACGCCGCTTCGCTGTCGATGATCTCCTGCGCCGTCTCGTGCAGATGGATATGAATCGGTGTTTCGAGCTCGCGCGCGTAGTTCAGCACCCGCCCGAAGGTGTCGTCGCCGACGGTGTAGGGCGCATGCGGTGCGAAACAGAAGGAAAGCAGCGACTCACCGCGCAAGCCGTCGCGCAACGCGAGCCCCTTGTTCAGGTAATCCTGTGAGTCCGTCGCGTACGGCGTGGGGAAGTCGAGCGCGATCATGCCGAGACTCGCGCGCATGCCTGCCTGCAGCGCTGCGCGCGCGCTCGCCTCGGGGTAGAAATACATGTCGTTGAAGCAGGTGACGCCCCCGCGCAACATCTCCGCGCACGCGAGCAGCGTGCCGTCCTCGACGAAGCGCGCCGATACATGCGCCGATTCGGTCGGCCAGATGTGGTCTTCGAGCCAGCGCGTCAGCGGCAGGTCGTCGGCCAGGCCGCGCATCAGCGCCATCGCGGCATGGGTATGCAGATTGACGAGCCCCGGCATCAGCAGGTGGCGCGACAGATCGACGCGTTCGCGGATGTCGTAGTGGTCGGTATCGACCGTGGGCAGGATCGCTTCGATCTTGCCCGCATGCACCAGGACGGTATGCCGGGCGAGCACCCGATTCGCCGGACGAATCGGCAGGACCATCGCTGCATCGAGCGCGAGGTCGAACGGGGGTGACGCTTTGGGGTGGGCGGGAGGTAGAGCGTCCGGGTGCATGGGAGGAGAGGATCAGGTGTCGAACAGCGGGGGCGATCGTGTGCCAGCCGGGCAGCGACCCCGCGAGCCCGCGCTACAAATGAAAAAAGCCCTGCACCGGGGTGCAGGGCTTCTCGAAGCGGCGCGAGTTACATCTTCTCTGGTGCTTTTTCCACGGGCTTCTCGGGAGCGGGTTTCGGTGCCGGCTTCGGACGCGTCCCGGTCACTTCGACCGTAGTACGACGGTTCGGGGCCAGACAGTCGATCAGCTGCTTGCGGTTCATCTTGGCGTCGCAGAACTTGGTCACGTTGACCGGTTGCCGCGGGCCCACACCTTCCCAGAAGATCAGCTTCGGATCGAGACCGCCCGAATTGATCAGGAAGTCACGAACCACCTGCGCACGCGACTCGGACAGCTTCTTGTTGTACGCCGCGCTGCCGATCTTGTCGGTGTGGCCGGTGACGATCACGACGTTCATCGTGACCGGACCCTTTTTCAGTTCCTTGAACAGCTCGTCCAGTGCGCCACGGCCATCGGCAGTCAGATCCGATTTGGCGAACTCGAACGGCACGTCCACACGCTGTTCGAAGGGAAGGGTGGCGGGCTTGCCCGGCTTCTTCTCTTCGGCGGCCTTCTTGGGCGGCGGCGGCGCGTCCATCTTCGGCGGCACGACCGGCGGCACCGGCGGCTTGGGCGGGACGACTTTCTTGGGCAAGAGGTCGGGATCGCACTGTTCCGTTGCCTGGGCGGGCGTCCACGTGCTCGTGCGTACGCAGGTGCCGTAGTTCGCGGCGCGCACGGCAATGCCGGTCTGATCGATCAGGTAAGCGCCCCGGTCGGTCTGGGCCATCGCAAAGCCGGCGGTCATCATCATTGCCGCGGCAGAGACATTCAGGCCGCTGAGGATTCGATTCTTGATCAATTCATTGTGCTCCACGACTTCCTCCTTATTCTTACGAGGCGAAGTATTCCAAAAAAGCAGGGGATTTTTGCCGAAGTGTCGCGACCCGGCAACAACAGTTCGGGCAACAAAATTCAACGACTGAAGTCTAACACGCGGACCCAGGGTCCTTGGCGCCCAACGATAGCCGGCTTTCCTCATAAACCCCAGAAAGCTGGCGGATTGTAGGGAGATTTGTGGCGCGGACGCAACACACTGGGTGAAGCGGACCGTCATTGCGTGGGTGCCGCTGCACACGGCCCGGGTGCGCTGGGGAAAGGTCCGCCTTCGGCAGATGATAGAATCGCGGGCTTTACTTCGCAGTGGCTCCGGCCTCGCGTCCGCCTCGCTTCACGGCACGGCCACTGCCCCGCAACCGCTGCTCTTCACCTGCGACCCCACCCGCCCCTAGATGGATCAATTCGCCAAGGAAACCGTCCCAGTCAGTCTCGAAGAAGAGATGCGCCGGTCGTATCTCGACTACGCGATGAGCGTCATCGTCGGGCGGGCGCTGCCCGACGTGCGCGATGGCCTGAAACCCGTGCACCGGCGCGTGCTTTTCGCGATGCACGAGTTGTCGAACGACTGGAACCGGCCTTACAAGAAATCGGCGCGTATCGTCGGCGATGTGATCGGCAAGTATCACCCGCACGGCGATTCCGCCGTCTACGACACGATCGTGCGCATGGCGCAGCCGTTTTCGCTGCGCTATCCACTCGTCGACGGTCAGGGCAATTTCGGATCGGTCGACGGCGACAACGCGGCGGCCATGCGCTACACCGAGATCCGGATGTCGCGGATCGCACATGAACTGCTCGCCGATCTCGACAAGGAGACGGTCAACTTCGGGCCCAACTACGACGGCTCGGAGCATGAACCGCTGATCCTGCCGGCAAAGGTGCCGAACCTGCTGATCAATGGCTCGTCGGGGATCGCGGTCGGCATGGCGACCAATATTCCACCGCACAATCTGCGCGAGGTGGTTGCCGCCTGCCTGGCCCTGCTCGCGAATCCGTCGATCGAGATCGAGGCGCTGATGGAGCACCTGCCGGCGCCGGATTTTCCGACCGGGGGAATCCTTTACGGCATGTCCGGAATTCGCGAGGCGTATCGCACCGGGCGCGGACGCGTCGTGATTCGCGGCCGGACCCATTTCGAGGATATCGATCGCGGTCAGCGCCAGGCGATCATCATCGACGAGTTACCGTACCAGGTGAACAAGGCGCACCTGCTGGTGCGCGTCGGTGAACTCGTCCGCGAGAAACGCCTGGAGGGTATTTCCGAGATCCGCGATGAGTCGGACAAGTCCGGCATGCGCGCGGTGATCGAACTCAAGCGCGGCGAAGTGCCGGAAGTGGTGCTGAACCATCTGTACAAAGAAACCCAGCTCCAGGACAGCTTCGGCGTCAACATGGTCGCGCTGATGGACGGGCAGCCGCGCCTGCTCAACGTGCGCCAGATGCTCGATGCCTTCCTGCGGCATCGGCGCGAGGTCGTGGTCCGGCGTACCGTCTATGACCTGAAGCGTGCGCGCGAGCGTGGTCACGTGCTCGAGGGTCTGGCGGTGGCGATGTCGAACATCGACGAGGTGATCGCGCTGATCAAGGCAGCCACGTCGCCCGCCGAGGCGCGAAGCGCGTTGATGACACGCACCTGGCGCTCCCAGGTCGTCGAAGAGATGCTTGCGCGCGCGCTGGGAGGCTCCACTGCCTCGCGGCCCGACGGCCTGGACGAGGAACTCGGTCTGCAGGTCCAAGGCTATCGCCTGTCCGAAACGCAGGCGCAGGCGATTCTCGACATGCGTCTGCAGCGCCTGACTGCACTGGAACAGGACAAGATCACCACCGAGTACCACGAGGTGATGGCACGTATCGCCGATCTGCTCGATATCCTCGCGCGGCCCGAGCGGGTGACGCAGATCATCGGCGACGAACTGACGGCGATCAGCGCGCAGTTCGGCGACGCGCGGCGCAGCGAGATCGTGCAGCACGCCGAAGACGTGAACATGGAAGACCTGATCACGCCGGAAGATGTCGTGGTCACGCTGTCGCACGGCGGCTACATGAAGTCGCAGCCGGTGGCCGACTACCAGGCGCAGAAACGCGGCGGTCGCGGCCGGCAGGCGACGGGTACGAAGGAAGACGACTTCATCGAGAAGCTGTTCGTCGCGCACACGCACGACTACATCCTGTGCTTCTCGAGCCGCGGTCGCGTCTACTGGATCAAGGTCTACAACGTGCCACAGGGTGGGCGGGCGAGTCGCGGCCGGCCGATCGTCAACCTGCTGCCGCTCGCCGAGGGCGAGAAGATCAATGCGATCCTGCCGGTGAAGGCATTCGACGATCACCGCTTCGTGATCATGGCAACGGCCGATGGCACGGTGAAGAAGACGCCGTTGTCGGAGTTTTCGCGTCCGCGCACCTCGGGCATCATCGCGATCGATCTGGATCCCGACGATTTCCTGATCGGCGTCGCGCTCACCGCAGGCACCCAGGATGTGATGCTGTTCTCCGACGGCGCGAAAGCGGTCCGCTTCGACGAACGCGACGTGCGTCCGATGGGACGCACCGCGCGCGGCGTGCGCGGCATGCGCCTGCCGCCCGGCCAGCGCGTGATCTCGCTGCTGGTCGCCGACGAGGCGAACGGACAATCGGTGTTGATCGCAACCGAGAACGGCTATGGCAAGCGCTCCCCTGTCGTCGAATACACCCGACACGGTCGCGGCTCGCAGGGAATGATCTCGATCCAGCCGAGCGAGCGCAACGGCCGCGTCGTCGCAGCGAAGCTCGTTGCCCCGTCCGACCAGATCATACTGATCACCACCGGCGGGGTCTTGATCCGCACCCGTGTGTCCGAGATCCGCGAGATGGGGCGCTCAACGCAGGGCGTGACGCTCATCGCGCTCGACGCCGGTGAACGACTGGCGGGGCTCGAGCCCGTGGTCGAAACCGACGATGAGAGCAATGGCAACGGCAACGGCAACGGACATTCGTTCCCCGACGCCGGCCCGGACGGCTCGGTCGGCGGCGCGGCTTCGGGCATTGCGACGAACGGGACGACGAACGGCAGCGCGAACGGCATCGGTCACGATCTGCACGGCACCGATGCCGGCGCAGACGACGGCGACATTCGGGACGACGGCGACGACAACGATGGCGACGACGGGCCCGACGACAGCGGCGGGGGCAAGGTCGGCGGCGGCGGTCGCGGTCCGATTCAGTGAACCGCGTGTTCAATTTCAGTGCGGGTCCCGGCGTGATGCCGGAGCCGGTGCTGGAACGCGCGGCAGTCGAAATGTCGAGTTGGCGCGGGCGCGGGCTGTCGGTGATGGAGATGAGCCACCGCAGCGACGAGTTCATCGAGATCGCTCAGCACGCAGAGGCGCGACTGCGCGCACTGCTCGCGATACCGTCGAACTATCGCGTGCTGTTCCTTCAGGGCGGCGCGACGCTGCAGTTCGCGATGGTGCCGATCAATCTCCGTCGCGCGGGGGCGAGCGTCGACTACCTCGATACCGGGCAGTGGTCGAGGAAGGCCATCGACGAGGCACGCAAGTCGGGACCGGTCAACGTCGTCGCGTCGTCGGCCGACACGAAGTTCACCTCCATTCCGGCGCGTGCCGGCTGGCGCTGCGATCCGGCCGCGAGCTATCTGCATTACACGTCGAACGAGACGATCGGCGGCGTGCAGTTCCATCACGTGCCGGATTCAGGTCAGGTGCCGCTCGTCTGCGACATGTCATCGGACATCCTGTCGAAGCCGCTCGATGTGGCGCGCTTCGGGGTGATCTACGCCGGCGCACAGAAGAACATCGGCCCGGCCGGGGTGACCGTGGTGATCGTGCGCGATGACCTGCTCGGCCGCGCCGATCCGTCCACACCCGCGATGCTCGATTACGCGGTGCAGGCGCAGAGCGAATCGATGTTCAACACCCCGCCCACCTGGGCGATCTATATCGCAGGGCTCGTGTTCGACTGGCTCGAAGCGCTGGGCGGGCTCGCCGAGATCGAACGGCGCAATCGCGACAAGGCCATGCTGTTGTACGAGCTGTTCGACGCGACCGAGTTCTATCGGTGCCCGGTGGCGGTCGAAGACCGGTCGCTGATGAACGTGCCGTTCACGCTCGGCGATGCGAAGCTCGATCCGCTGTTCCTCGATGAGGCGCAGGCCCTCGGCATGCAGCAGTTGAAGGGACACCGATCGGTCGGCGGCATGCGCGCCTCGCTCTACAATGCGATGCCGCGCGCCGGGGTCGAGGCGCTCGTCCAGTTCATGCGCGAGTTCGAACGCCGCCACGGTTGAAGGTGCTGAAGGTGTGGTCGGAACGTTCGGGCGCAGTTCGACGAACGGCTGGCGTGCCGGTTAGAATTCGGAAAAGGATCGAGGTTGCGATGAGCGCGTCCCGCAGCGAACGCCCTGCTGAATCCGTCCCGGCGGTCGTCGCGGACGCGGCCGCGAGCATGGGGTCGGATGCTGGGTCGAATCCCGCGCCCGGCGCGGCGTCCGTGGCAGGCGAAGACACTGACGCACTGGCCCGGCTACGCGCGGGCATCGATGCCATCGACTCGAAGCTGCTCGGTCTGCTGAATGAACGCGCGCAGATCTGCGCCGACATCGGGCACCTGAAAGGTCGCGGGCCGGTCTATCGGCCGGAGCGGGAAGCGCAGGTGCTCGACCGCCTTGCCGCAGCCAACGACGGTCCGCTCCCCGATGCGCATCTGCGGCAGGTGTTCATCGAGATCATGGGCGCCTGCCGCGCGCTCGAAGCGCCGCTCACCGTCGCCTATCTCGGTCCGCCTGGCACCTACAGCGAGGACGCGGTCGTGCGCCAGTTCGGTGCACTGGTCGCGCGCCATGCCTGCGCGACGTTCGACGACGTGTTTCGCGAGGTCGAAGCCGGCAGCGCCCACTATGGCGTGGTGCCGGTCGAGAACTCGACCGAAGGCGCGGTGGGTCGCACGCTCGACCTGCTGCTCGCGACCCCGCTCACCGTGACCGGCGAAGTGCTGTTGCCGATCCACCATTGCCTGATGTCGAACGAAGCGGGGCTGGCGAGCGTCGAACGCGTCTATTCGCATAGCCAGAGCCTTGGCCAGTGCGTGCGTTGGCTCAACCAGAACCTGCCGCGTGCTGAACGGGTGCCGGTGGTGAGCAACGCCGAGGCG